>NYXF01000126.1 GCA_002685455.1 Porticoccus sp.
ATAAAAAATCTTCTTTTATCGAGGCTTCCTGAACCAAAGTAATATTTAAAATCAACAGGTACCATAAGATATGTCCCCTTCAATGAATTTTTATCAGGAGAATATGATAAAGTATCAACTATAATCTGACTAATACCATCAATATCTGTTATTTCAGTTAAAGTAATATCATTTGAAAACGAGAGTCTATCATTAGATATTCCAAGACCAGGATTTATTGAAAAATTATCACCTAGAAAAATAGGCTTTGAATAAAAAATATCCAATGACCTTGAAGGAAAAATATCAGTCTGTAAAGAATGATTATTATCCTCTAAAAAAGTAAAACCAAAATTTAATTTAAGGTAACCCGGTAGATTAAGATTATTTTTTTTCTCTACTGTATCCTGAGATAAAGTTGCAAACGGAAAATAAAAAAATAAAATTAATGTTATAAATCTCATTGATTTTTTAATTACCCGGCAAATATATATTATAAAATAACATAATGTAAAGTTTATCGAAATAGTACTTGTTATTAATTGTTAAATTTGCTTGCATTATGGACTCGTAGCTTAACTGGATAGAGCACCTGGTTACGGCCCAGGAGGTTGGGGGTTCGACTCCCTCCGAGTCCTCTTATTCTAATTACAAATTAGTGATTATTTTTCACTGAGTAAGATTTCTCTTAATTTTTCATCTACGCTAATTACGTCTAATCCTGTTTTCATTTTTGGATGATAAAGTAATCTAATTAGATCTTTATCTAAATCAGTATATGTTAGAGTTCTAGTCCAAGAAGATTGAAAGATACTAAAAGGATATCTATTTGAGTCTTTTGCTAAACCTAGTGATTGAGTAAACTCCTCCCTTAACAAATGTTTTTGTTCTGTATTATTTGCTCTAAATATATCAACATACATATGCCCCCTATCAATGCAGTTATTTGTCCACCAAACAGAGAAAAGACCCCAATTTGAATTAATATAATTCTCTTGACTAGGAAAAATACTTGCATATTTTTCACCACTTCCAAAGTATATATAATAATTAGATAGAGAGGAATCATTTACAATCTGAATTGAGAGATTATCAGTTGTTAGATTTTCAATTTCATTTACTATTTTATTTAGCTCTTTTGACAACTCTGTTGAAACATTACTGCCTATAAATATTTTTAATTCTGAACACCATTTTCTGGTAACCTCACTAGCAGAGCCAAATTCAAACCCAAGGGCAATATCTTTAAAATATGAAATAACTTCTAAGTCATATTCATTTAAATTAAGGCTAATATCTTCATCTTCACTACAGGATAGAATACTAAATAGAAGAATTAGCTTGTAAAAATTTTTTAATACTATTTTGTTAAAGAGATTCATTTAGTATTTTTTGCAAATCCGTATACTTTTTAACTGCCTCTTCCAAACTCAAATGAAAAGTTTTATCAAGTAATAATTTTATTTTATTTGCATAGACTTCATCCTTAGTAAAAGCCAGAGTAAATTCACTTTGCTTTTGATTCGTTCGTTTTGAAATTTCTATTCTGGATTTTTGGGTGATACCATCTGGTGGTATTAGACATATAATGGGAGGATTATCTCCATCATATTCTAATTCAGAAATATTATCTAGTGGTATAAAGTAAGAAAAAGTTTCTGATGACTGAGATTGCAATGAAACCGTTCTTTGATCTTCATCAAATAAAGAAAATTTTAAATTTTTAGGATTTATATTATTAAAAGAAAAGAAATGAGTTAATATATCGTAAGAGATCAATTTAGTTGAATTTTCCTTTACTTGAAGAGGCTTCCTATCAGTTAGGTCTGATCTTCCAGCCCCCCCTCCAGACAGTGAAGATTGATCTCCAACAGACTTAGCACCGCCACTATCAACATAAGAAGATCCCTTCTGAACTGCAGTTGAAACTTTCGATCCTTGATCTTTTAACTCCCCTGTATTTCCATCGCTGGCTTCTGTAGAATAACCATTACTTTCATTAGATTTCTGAATGTTCTTAACTTTTGATCCAATATAATATACGTTCTTTCCCTCTTTATTTTTTATCAGGAATGACACTTCATAAATATATTTTTTTTTTGTTTCCTCTAACAGTTCCCAAGTAGTCTCAACTCTAATGAATTCATTTTCTATGAACTTATCATTATTTAAAAATATTAGACTTAAAAAAGTTAAAAGATTAATTAGAATCATACTACAATCTAAAAAAAGAAAATAAAAAATTCAAAAAGGTAATTTATTAAGATAATTTTACAGAAAATAATATCAACTTGAATACAAGAGTATTACTATTAATTTGTTTTGCTTTACTCACAAATTGTGAAACAAAGAAAATTGCAGAAACTAATAAAGATATAATCAAAAATCTTTCACCGGATGTGGATAATGGTGGGTTATTTATTCCCGAAGGATTTGGTGCAATTGTTGTCTCCGATGGTGTGGGTCCTTCTAGACATTTAGCAGTAAAAAATAATGGTGATATATATGTCAAACTAAGAAAGGCTTCAGGAAGAAATGGGAATGTAGCCTTGAGAGATAATGATGGAGACGGAAAGGCTGATATAATAGAGAGGTTTGGAGATTACCCTAATGATGGGAAGTTTGGTACTGAAATGAAAATAAACGATGGGTATCTATACTATACTTCCGAGCTTGTTGTTTACAGACAGTTACTTGACCCTTATGAACTAATACCTAAAGGTAAACCTGAAATTATTCTTGTAGATCCCTACCCAATTAGATGGCACAATGCAAAGTCATTAGCTTTTGATAAAGAAGATAATATGTATGTTACATTCAGTGCACCTACTAATGCGTGTGAGGACTGGGACACAAAACCTAATACATATTCAACTGAAAACGTTAAAGGTCAGTACCCATGCGAACAACTTGAAATACTAGGAGGAATATGGAAGTTTAATAAAAATAAATTAGGGCAGTCTCTGAAAGATGGTGTCAGATATGCTACAGGTATAAGGAGTGTTGTAGGACTTGCATGGAACAATAACGTTAACAGTCTATATGGAGTAAATCATGGAAGAGACTTTCTTCATAATCATTACCCCCAATATTATAGCGAATGGGATAATACAGTTCTACCTGCAGAAGAATTTATGAAGATAGAGGATGGGGATAACTACGGTTGGCCTTATACTTACTACGATCATTTCAAAAATAAAAGGATGCTTGCCCCTGAATATGGTGGGGATGGAAGAATTGAATCTGAAGATTATTCTGATCCAATAATGGGACTACCAGCACACTGGGCACCAAACGACCTTCTTTTTTATACTGGAAACCACTTTCCAGAGCGATATAAGAATGGTGCATTTATTGCTTTTCATGGCTCTACAAATAGAATGCCATACCCACAGGCTGGGTATATTGTTGGTTTTATTCCTTTCGAAAAAGGTATTCCAAATGGAGAAATGGAAATATTTGCAGATGGATTCACAGGAAAAGATACCATTAGTGACATGGAAGAAGCTCAATACAGACCAATGGGGCTGGCACAAGGTCCAGACGGATCTTTATATATATCAGAATCTAAAAAAGGGAAAATATGGAGGATCATATTTTCAGGAGATAGAGAAGGTTATGAAAAGGAAAACTTAGCATCCATGAGTGAAAGATTAAAAAAATCAAATATTAAACAGCCTACTGAAAAAGTTGATATTCTAAACTGACCTAATTTGCTAGCTTATCTCTATAAAGTTTTACAATTATATCCACTACCTCTGGGTTAAGAAGTGTTGAAGTATCACCAAAATTACCAAACTCATTACTTGCTATTTTTCTCAGGATCCTCCTCATAATTTTACCTGATCTTGTCTTTGGTAGACCAGGTACAATTAAAATATTATCTGGTTTAGCAATAGGGCCAATATGTTTAGTTACTGATGATTTTATAGAAGAGAAATAATCAAATTCTGATTTAATATCATTGACTATTACAAAACCAAATATACCCTGACCTTTTATATCATGAGGGTAGCCAACTACTGCAGATTCAATTACATTGCTGTCTTGATTTATTGCGTCCTCAACTTCAGCGGTGCCAATCCTATGACCAGATACGTTAATAACATCATCAACTCTACCTAAAATTCTATACATGCCATCATCATCTCTTTTAGCTCCGTCACCAGTAAAGTAATAACCCTTAAAGGTAGAGAAGTATGTTTCCTTGCACCTTTTATGGTCTCCATAAGTTGTCCTTAAAATTGATGGCCAGGGATATTTTATACACAAATTGCCTTCTACATTATTTTCTAATATTTCTTTTCCTTCATTATCTAATAAAATAGGCTGGATACCAGGAAGAGGAAAAGTAGCATATGTGGGTTTGCATTCTATTACATTTGGTATAGGAGAAATCATAATACCTCCTGTTTCAGTTTGCCACCAAGTATCTACGAGAGGACATTTCTCTCTACCTACTCTTTCAAAGTACCATTTCCATGCCTCCTCATTTATTGGCTCGCCAACGGATCCTATTACTTTTAAAGATGATAGGTCATAATTTGATACATATTTATCTCCATAAGATTGGAGTGCTCTTATAGCTGTAGGAGCGGTATAAAATTGGTTAACCTGATACTTATCAATTATCTCCCAGAACCTTGATGGGTTTGGGTATGTTGGAACACCTTCAAACATAATTGTTCTAGCTCCAGAAAGAAGTGGACCATATACAATATAGCTATGACCTGTAATCCATCCTACGTCTGCGGTACACCAGTAAGTATCACCTCTACTGTATTGAAAAACATTTTCAAATGTATACTGACTATACATCATATATCCAGCACAAGTATGGACAACACCCTTTGGCTTACCAGTTGAGCCAGAAGTATATAATATGAAAAGAAGGTCTTCTGAATTCATCTTTTCAGCCTCACAATAATCAGATTCATGTTTTACAAGTTCATGATACCAAAAATCTCTTTTTTTTACAATATTAACTTTTGAGTCAGTCCTTTTAATTGTTAAAACATTCTCAACAAATGATGTTTTCTCTAATGCCTCATCAACTACATCTTTAACAGGTATAATTTTATTACCTCGAAAGTTACCGTCAGATGTGATTATAGTTTTTGCCTTACAGTCATTAATTCTATCAGATAGTGATGAAGCACTAAAGCCTGCAAATACTACAGAATGAACTGCTCCTATTCTAGCACATGCTAGCATTGATATAGCTGCCTCAGGGATCATGGGAAGATAAATTATTACTCTGTCTCCCTTTCTTACATTTAATTTCTTAAGGACATTTGCAAAGGAACAGACTCTTTTAAAAAGATCCGAATATGTATATTCTATATTTTTATCATCTGGCTCATTAGGCTCCCATATTATTGCCGTGTCCTCTTTATTTTTCTCATTTCTCTCAAAAATATTTTCAGTTATATTCATTTCACCATCAGAAAACCATTTGATATCTGGCTCTTCAAAATTCCAAGAAAGAATATTTTTTGGTTCTTTAGACCATAAAAATGATTTAGAATAGTTAGACCAAAAGTTTTCAGGGTCTTTTATACTTTCTTTATAATCTTCTTGATATTTTTTGTAACTATTAATCATAGCTATAATAATTCATTTGCCAAATTAGCAAGTTTTGATCTCTCACCTTTTCTTAATGTCACATGAGAATATAATTTCTGACCCTTAAGTTTATCGATAAGATATGAAAGTCCATTACTTTGTGAGTCAAGGTAAGGTGTGTCTATCTGATTAATGTCTCCAGCAAAAATAATTTTAGTATTTTCACCAGCTCTTGATATGATGGTTTTTATCTCGTGAGGGGTAAGATTTTGAGCTTCGTCTACAATAAAATAAATATTTGAGAAACTTCTACCTCTTATATAGGCTAGTGGTTGGATAACTAATTTTTCAGAATCAATCATATTCTTTAAAACTTTAAATTCCTTTGAAGTCTCTTTATATTGATTTTGAATATATTTAAAGTTATCCCAAAGAGGCTCCATGTAAGGATTTATCTTAGAACTTATATCACCAGGAAGGTAACCTATATCTTTATTACCTAGGGGTACGATTGGTCTGGCGACAAATATCTGTTTAAAACTTCTTCTCTGAGAAATAGCAGAAGCTAAAGCAAGTAGAGTTTTTCCAGTTCCAGCTACTCCATTTATAGATACCAAAGGTATTTTTTCATTAAGTAGGGAATGAATAGCAAAGGCCTGTTCGGCATTTCTTGGTGTAATACCAGATACCGATGTTTTCTCGACTCTGTATATATTTCCATCATCTGAATCATTATAGATTAAAGCAGATTTTTTTGAATTTTTGAGGACATAGTAGGAGTTATCAGAAAGTTTTTTTCTAGGGAAAATTTCCTTCTTACTTAGGATATTATTTGAGTACACATTATCAATAGTCTCAGATTTTATATTTTCAATAACTTGA
>NYXF01000032.1 GCA_002685455.1 Porticoccus sp.
ACAGTAGCAGGAACTAAAGATGATCTAGACACATTTATTTATTTCTTAAAACGATTATTACGAATAAGAAAATTATTAATTAAAATATCTCAAAATCAATTTATACCTTTTTATCGACTTAAGATTAGATTAAAAAAAGAGATTGTAACAATTGGTGACAAATCTATAAAACCAGAAAAATTATCTGCGAAACCCATTCCACCAAAAAATTGGGATAAAATAATAAATGATAATAACTATACTATTATTGATACTAGAAACAATTATGAAGTAAGTATTGGAACTTTTAAAAACGCAATCAATCCGATGACAAATTCATTTAGAGAATTTCCAAATTTTATTAATAAGGCAAAATTTGATAAAAAAAAACCAATTGCAATGTTTTGTACAGGTGGAATTAGATGTGAGAAAGCTTCCTCATATTTGCTAAAAAATGGTTTTAAAAATGTCTATCAGTTAGATGGTGGTATTTTAAATTATTTAGAATTTAAAAAAGATAAAAAAAAATCACTTTGGAAAGGGGAATGTTTTGTTTTTGATAATAGAGTATCAGTTAATAAAGATCTAATAAAAGGTGAATACGATCAATGCTATGGCTGTAGACACCCTATTACACCATACGATAAAAAACTCAAATCATATGAAAAAGGAGTTACATGTAAATATTGTATTGATACAAAATCAAATAAAAAAATTATATCATCTAAGGTACGTCAAATTCAAATAGACAAAGCTGAAAAGGATGGCATAGAACATCCGTTTAAAAAAATTTTTTACGATGAAATATAATGATTTTTAAACAGCTCTGTTTTGAAAAATATCTTTAAAAATCAAAATTATTGAACAACCTATAAAAGAGAAAATAAACAATAATGGTAATAAGTACGCGCGCAATTGAGAGTTAACTAGCTCTGTTTCAATTCTATAAATATTATAACTTAATAAGGTTAAATTAGGATTATCTCTAATTATATTTGCTGCATACTGAATATATTCAAATGATTCGATTTTTTTAAATATATTCAGTTTTTGTTCATAGTGATCAATTGTTTTAAGACTCTCATTCTGCTCATCTGAGATTAGAATTTTTTCAAAAAATGTATATTTATCTTTTTCAAAGTCTACTTTTAGTTTTTCATTTAAAAGAATCTCTAATAATGCAATCTCTTGATCAATATTTTCAATTTCTTTCTTTATATTTTCACTGCCATATATAGTTGTTCTGTATTTAGACAGCATATGTTGAAAAATTTCATTATCTAAATTTTCTTCATAATTAGGAAAGAGATCTAGACTCATTTCTTTCAAACCTAACCCCTCAGCACTTCTAAGACCATCAACTAAAATTTTTCTGTCTTTTTTAAGTTGTTTTAACAAGTGAACTGCATTTTTGTGATCTACGAGCTTAATCATTTCAGAATTGATTAAATTCATCGATTGAATCTCAATTAATTTTTCATCAAATTGTTTATAAACCACACTTTTGTATGAAATATTTAGTTTTTCAAGATGATCTAAAAAAATTTCCTTTCCAGATAATAAATTTTCTTTTTTTAATTTTCCACTTGAAAGAGTATATTCGTCATTAAAACTATAAGCTAAATTAAATTTATCTGAATTATCTTTATTATTTTTAAAAATATACTCTGAAACAACGTCATTAAACATATTGTCATAATTTACTTTTTGTAATCCATTCCGTATCAAAACATTTGATACTTCTGAAGTGAATGCTTGATCCATGTCAATTGGTTTTATTTCAGCTTTTAATATGTATGTCGGATTTAATATAATCCAGAACCATAAAAGAAATGAAAGAGAAAAAATAGACGTAACTAACAATTTATTTTTAATAAATAAATCATATAACGTAAAAATACTTATATTATATTGTTGTTCTATATTTGTATCTATATTTTTCATAAATAATTAATATTCATATTATTTAAATCTAATTATATTATACTGACACAACTTTCAATAAGAAAGGTGCAATAAATATTTTATACTAATTAATGTCACAATATACGTTTAATTAAATCGCTAATATTAAATAACTTAAAAGATATGATAAAGATTACAATTGCTGGATTGGGATATGTTGGACACTCACTAGCGGTTTTATTGTCTCAGAAATATGAAGTATGTGCTTATGATATTGATCCAAAAAAGATAGTTAAAATTAATAGTAATGTAAATTTCAAAAATGAAAAAAATATAAGTACACTTCTTAATAAAAAAAATTTCAATATTTTTGGAACTTTAGATAAAAAAATTGCTTTTAAAGATTCTGATTTTGTTATAATTGCTACACCTACAAACTTTGATGATAAATCAAATTCATTTAATACGAGCACAGTAGAGAGCATTATTAAAAGCTCAATAAAAATTAATAAAAAATGCGTTATAATCATTAAGTCGACAGTTCCAATTGGCTTCACTGATTTAATGAGAAAAAAATATAATAAAAAAAATATTATATTCTCACCAGAATTTTCAAGAGAAACAAACTCGCTTTATGATAATTTATATCCATCTAGGATTATTGTTGGAGATAATACAAAAGAAGCTAAAAAATTTAGTAATATGCTTATTCAATGTAGTTTGAAAAATAAAAAAACTGTCAAAGAAATTTTTATGAGTTCATCTGAAGCGGAGTCAGTAAAACTTTTTGCAAATACTTATTTGGCAATGAGGATAGCATTTATAAATGAATTAGATAGTTTTTCTGAGAGTAATATTTTAGATTCCAAAAAAATAATTCAGGGAGTGTGCTCAGATGATAGAATTGGTGATTTTTATAATAATCCTTCATTTGGATATGGTGGATATTGTTTACCAAAAGATACAAAACAATTATTAAAAAATTATAGGAATATAAGAAATAATCTTATTAAAGCTACTATTGAATCAAATAATACTCGAAAAAAATATATTGTTGACTCAGTAATTAAACGTAAACCTAATGTAATTGGAGTTTTTCGATTAATAATGAAGGAAAAATCTGATAATTTTAGGGAAAGTGCAATTATTGATATTATAAAAATTCTTAAAAGAAAAAAATTTAAAATATTTATTTATGAGCCTTTCATAAAGTCTAAAGATTTTGAAGGAATAAAAATTATTAGAGATTTAAATGAATTTATGAACAAATCAGATCTAATTATCGCAAATAGAATTTCAACTAAGCTAAAAAAATATAAAAATAAATTATATACTAGAGATATTTTTAATAAAAATTAAATATATTCCTTATGTCAATTAAATTTTTAAGATTTAAAAATAAAGGTTCAATTGCAAAAGAAATAGTTAAGTTAATGATCGGTAAATTCGAAAAACAAAAATCTAGAAAAATTCTAATTTCTGGAGGAACAAGCCTTAATTTTATATATGAGTATATTTTAAAAAGACGATACAATTTGAATAAGGTTAGTTTTATACTTTCTGATGAAAGAATGGTATCAAAAAAATCAACGAGGCTAAATTCTTTAAATATAATAAATAATTTTATTGAAAAACTAGACACGAATAATAAACCATCATTTATATACCCTTCCCCAGATACTTTTGTTAGAGAAAATAAAAATATTTGTGATTTCTATAAAAAAGAATTATCAGACAGTCCAGAATTAGCTATAATGGGAGTGGGTGATGATGGGCACATATGTTCTATATTTTATGAAAAAACAGAAATTATTTATCAGAAATCGCCTTTTATAATTTGTAAAAGAACTAATGAAGATTTTAATCGTATCTCATTAAATATGGAAACTTTACAAAAAATTCCTGAAATAATTTTTGTAATTACGACTAAAAGTAAAAAAAAAATATTGAGCCAAATGAGAGAATTTAAAAAAAACCATGGTGACGAATCATTTAAAATACCAATTCTTTTCCTACTTTCAACTTATAAAGGTAATTGCAAGGTATATTTTTCTGATGAGGTATATAATTAGATTATGAAGAAGAAGAATAAAATATTAATAGCAACATCATCTTTTAATTCATATAAGAATAAAGATCTTAGTAAAAGTTTAAATTCTCTAAATGTAATTTTTAATCCATTTAAAAGAAAATTAAATAAAATTGAATTAAAAAAACTGATAATTAATAATAATATAAAATATATTATTGCTGGACTAGAAGAATATGATAGTGAAATTATTAATTCAACTGATATCAAAATAATATCAAGGCTTGGATCAGGTATTTCCAATATAGATCAAAAAGAAGCACGTTTAAAAAATATTAAAGTTTTTTCAACCCCTAAAGGTCCTATTGAAGCTGTTTCAGAACTTACTCTAAGTATGATGATTACCATGATAAGGAATGTATATGATATGAACAATAATATGCATAAAAATAATTGGCTCAGAGAACAGGGTAATTTATTAAGTGGAAAAACTGTACTGATTATTGGATATGGAAGAATTGGGAGTCACTTAAAAAAGTTACTTTCAAATTTTAATGTCAATATTATCATTTGTGACAAGGTAAAGAGAAAAAATAAAGATCTAAAATATATGACACTTAAAAAAGCTTTACCTAAATCAGATATTATTACATTTCATACAAATACAGAAAAAGAAATTTTAGGAAAAGATGAATTTAGATTGCTTAAAAAAGGTGTTATAATTTGCAACTCTTCCAGGGGTTCAGTAATAAATGAGAAAGAAATTATTAAATATGTAAAAAATAAAGTTATCAAAAAAATATGGCTTGATGTTTTCAATGATGAACCATACTCAGGTCAGATGTCGAAATATAAAAACATAATTCTTACTCCACACATTGGATCTTTTACGAGAGAAACAAGACAAAAAATGGAAATTCAAGCTTTAAAAAATATAACAGATAATTTTTAACTAGAAAGTATATTTTTATCTTGAAGTATTTTTTTAAGACCTTCCTCATCTCCTTTATCAAGCATATCTCTAATAGTTGAAACAATTGTTTTAATATCTTTTATTGTTTCTGAGAATTCTTCAGAATACATGATTTTATCATTAACTGTTTTGGTTAAATCACTATTTGAAAATAGTTCTTCGTGCAACTTTTCTCCCTCTTTCAGGCCTGTATATATTATTTCAATATCACCATCTTTATCAGCTTCAGATTTTACTTTGAGTCCAAATAGTTTGATCATTTTATTAGCAATATGATTTATTTTAATTGGCTCCCCCATCTCAAGCACAAATATTTTTCCATTACTTTTTATTTGCGTAGCTTGAATTATCAAATTTACGGCTTCAGAAATTGACATAAAATATCTTGTCGCATCTTTATCTGTTACAGTAACTGGACCACCATTTTCAATTTGTTTTTTGAAAAGTTGAATTACTGAGCCTGATGAGGCAAATACATTTCCAAAGCGAACTATAGAATATTCAACTCCACGATCATTATTAAAATTGATTAAATCATCCTGAACAATCATTTCTGAAATTCTTTTTGTAGCGCCCATAATATTCGATGGCCTTACGGCTTTGTCTGTTGATATCAGAGTGAAGTATTTTGTTTTGAACTCCTTGACTAATTCAGCGATATTAAAGGTGCCTAATACATTATTTCTTATCGCAGAAAGTATATTTTCCTCAACTAATGATACATGTTTATAGGCTGCCGCATGAAAAACATAAGATGGATTATATTTTTTAAAAATAACTCTCATTCTATTAATATCACAGACTGAATTTAATGATGATATTATATTACAATTCATATTATTTTTTTTTACCAAATTTTTTAGATCATTCTGAATATTAAATAAATTTAGTTCAGTATTATCAACTAAGATGATTATAGACGGATCTAAAAGTAAAATTTGCTTACTTAATTCACTTCCTATAGATCCCCCTGCTCCTGTGATGAGAAATACTTGGCCTTGATCTATTTCGAATTCTTTTCTAAAGTCAACTATCTCCCTGTTTATAAGATCAGTAATATCTAGATTTTTAAAATGATCTAAATAAACCACTCCACTTGGAATTGATGTAATATCTTGCAAAAATTTTATATTGATGTTTTTATTTTCAAATAAATCCACCAACTCATTTTTCTTCTTATAGTCCAATTCAGGCAATGTTACTAAGATTTCATTTACGTCATGCTTATTAATTAAATCATCTATTTTAGAATAATGTGTAACGGCATAACCATTAATATTTGTTTTTTCTAATTTTTTATCATCATCAATAAAGCTTATTACCCTATATCTACTATTGAGTAGTATTTGATTTAGGGTTTGAGCTCCAAGTTTATTAGCTCCATAAATAACTATATTTATTCTATTTTTTCTAATTGAATTTTCACTAAGTATTCCTGAAATAGAAATTCTTATAAAAATTAAAATTATGAAAAAAATAAGTGGTTGAATAATTCCAATAGAACGTGGAATCTGAGGTATAAAAATAAAATAAATAATAGAAGCATAAATTATAGAATAAATAGTTACACCAAAAAAAATTCTATTAAGAGTAATTAATCCCACATACCTGAGTATAGATCTATAAATTGATAAATAGTAGAAAACTGGAAGAAAAATTAAGCTATATAAGAAAGCTTGGTAAGCACCAATTTCAAATGAATAAAAAGTTTCCATCCTTATAGAAAAGGCAATCCATACTGACAAAAAAGAAGCTGAAATATCAACAAAGATTGTTATGAGAATTTTATTTAATCTTGAGATGTTTATAATAAAATTTAACATAAATTTATAAGCTATCAGAGTCTAGATGTTACTTCTTTATTATCAAATAAAGATTTTACATCATAAATGACACAATCATTATTAAACTTTTTTAAATTTAATTTTTTAAATTCATCGTGCTTAACAGCAATTATTACGCCATTATAATTTACATTATAAATATTTGATAGAGATCTTAATTTAATATTATATATTTTTTTAACTTCCTGAGCATTTGCGATTGGGTCATAAATATCACATAAAATATTTTTTTTTATTAAAGTTTTTTTAATATCAATTACTCTTGAATTTCTTATATCTGAACAATTTTCTTTAAATGTAAGACCTAAAATTGCAACTCTTAATCTTTTTTTAATTACTTTTTTACTGCGCATTAAATTAATAACTTTATTCGCAATATAATCTCCCATTTTATCATTTAGTTTTCTACCTGATAGAATAATTCTACTTTTATATCCAGCAACTTTAGCTCTATGAGCTAAATAATATGGATCTACACCAATACAATGGCCTCCGAC
>NYXF01000080.1 GCA_002685455.1 Porticoccus sp.
GTATGGATGGATAATTTTAAACAGTTTCTTGCTTTTCCTCTTTACTTAACAGCTATTTGGTTGTTATGGGTCTTGGGTAGACAGACTAGTAGCGACGTAGTTGCTGCAATCTTGTCTGGCATTGTCCTCATGATTTTCGCTCTCTGGTTACATAAAGTTTATAAGAGCAAGATAACAAAAATATTAGCTTCATTTACTTTAATTCTGGCTCTATTTTTACCAATATGGACTGAAGAAAATAGAAGTAAAGTTGATATTTGGGAGATATATTCAAAAGAAAAATTAAGTGCGTTACTTAAAAATAAAGATCCTGTTTTTATTAATTTGACTGCTGACTGGTGTATTACCTGTCTGGTTAATGAACAATTGGTACTTGAAACGGAGAGGTTCTCAAATATTTTAAAAGAAAAAAATATCACTTATCTAAAAGGAGATTGGACCAAGTATAATCCAGAAATAACTGATTTATTGACTAATTACAATCGAAGCGGTGTACCGCTTTACCTTTTTTATCCCTCAGGAGAAAGCGAGCCAATCATACTTCCACAGATATTGAAAATTAACCACATAGTTGGTATATTTTCCAAGAAAATGAGATGAACATTTAATATTTTTAAAAACTTTTAAATAGTATTTGGATATACTAATATTTTTCCCAAAGTTAACGGTGTGTATAAAAATAACACATATCTATCAAAATTCCTCAAAATAGCTGTAATTGGTAGCGATTAGTATCAAAAATTCAAAATATTGGACAGTTTGTGTGTTTTGATGCAAACTTGAAGCCTGTTAAAAAATTCCGACTTTAAATATATTTTTGAAATAGATTTTGTAGGTAAATCATGGCTAATATACTAGTAATTCACGGACCTAATTTAAATCTATTAGGAAATCGAGAGCCTGACCTTTATGGAAATGAGGGCTTAGACGAGATCAACCAGAATTTGATAAATGCTTGCGAAGTAAAGAACTATGATTTGAAAACGTTCCAAAGTAACTCCGAGCACGCAATTATCGAGAGGATACACACCGCAAAAAAAGAAGGTGTAAGATTTATTATTATCAATCCTGCAGCATTTACACACACCAGTATTGCCCTTCGTGACGCACTTCTTGCGACAGCTATTCCTTTCATAGAGGTTCACCTATCGAACATTTATGGGCGGGAAGAGTTCAGGCAATCATCTTATTTTTCTGACATAGCAACAGGAGTTATTTGTGGGTTTGGAAGCCTTAGTTATGAATTAGCATTAAACGCGGCTCTAGTTCAGCTAGAGTCATAAATAGAAATTACCATTTGGAGAGGATGCAGATGGATATTCGAAAAATAAAAAAATTAATCGAATTAATTGAAGACTCTAACATCAACGAATTAGAAATTAAGGAATCTGAAGACTCCATTCGTATCAGTCGAGGTAATCAGGTAGCTATAAATCAAGCCAGCTCTCCACCTTCCGCTACTATACAAAAGCCAGACACAAGGTCGCCAGTAATTAACGAAAAGCCGTCCAGTCCAACAAATACCTCTGTTGAAGGTCATATTGTCAGGTCTCCGATGGTCGGGACTTTTTATAGATCTTCTGCACCTGGAGAAAAAGTATTTGTTGAAAAAGGTCAGCAAGTGAATAGTGGTGATATTCTTTGCATTATTGAAGCTATGAAAATGATGAATCAGATCAAAGCAGATAAAACAGGTGTTATCGGAGAAATTTTAGCAAAAGATGGAGAGCCAGTAGAGTTCGATCAACCCATGATCACTATTATTTAAACCTCAAAAATTAGGAACCATAGGTATGTTAGAAAAAGTTCTTATTGCTAATCGTGGTGAAATTGCCCTGAGAATACTCAGATCTTGCAAGGAATTGGGTATTAAAACTGTTGCAGTTCACTCTAAAGCTGACGCAAATCTGAAGCATGTTTTGCTAGCAGATGAGTCTATTTGTATTGGGCCCAATTCGTCTACACAGAGTTATCTTAATATACCGGCAATTATCAGCGCTATGGAAATCTCTAACTCTCAAGCAGTTCATCCAGGTTATGGATTTCTCGCCGAAAATGCAGATTTTGCTGAAAAAGTTGAGAAAAGTGGGTTTATATTTATTGGGCCAACAGCTTCTGTAATAAGAACTATGGGAGATAAAGTTGCAGCTATAGCAACTATGATAAAGGCTGGTGTGCCCACTGTGCCAGGCTCAAATGGACCACTTAATAATAATAGTGATCGCAGTAAAAAGATTGGTACTAAAGTTGGGTATCCCGTAATCATAAAAGCCGCTGCAGGTGGAGGCGGAAGAGGCATGCGGGTTGTACGCAGTGAAGAAGAACTATCTGATGCGATTCAACTAACTAAAGCTGAAGCTAAAGCTGCTTTTGGTGACGATACGGTCTATATGGAGAAATTTCTAGAGGATCCACGTCATGTTGAAGTGCAGGTAATCGCAGACGGAGAGGGGAATGCAGTTCACCTTGGTGATCGAGACTGCTCCCTGCAACGTCGTCATCAAAAGGTAATAGAAGAGGCGCCTGCACCTAATATACCCGAGGCAGCCCGTGATGCAGTTTTAAAAGCATGCGTTGAAGCCTGTATAAAAATTAACTATCGCGGAGCAGGTACATTCGAATTTCTTTATGAAAAAGGTGAATTCTTTTTTATTGAAATGAATACTCGAATTCAAGTCGAACATCCTGTAACAGAGATGATCACTGGTATAGACATCGTGAAAGAGCAACTGTTGATTGCAGGTGGGAATAAACTGAGTATGGGACAAGAAGATGTAATTATTAGAGGGCATGCATTTGAGTGTCGAATAAATGCTGAAGACTCATCTACATTTATGCCTAGTCCGGGGAAAATAACCGCCTATCACGCTCCTGGCGGTAACGGAGTGAGAGTTGACTCGCATATTTACACTGGGTATACAGTTCCGCCATACTACGATTCTTTGGTGGGAAAAATTATAACTCGCGGTAAGGATAGAGGTGGTGCTCTTTCTAGAATGGCAAATGCACTTGATGAGCTTCATATCGAGGGTATAAAAACAAATATTAATCTTCAAAAAGACCTTGTTTCTGATAAAGAGTTCTGTAGGGGGGGCGTTAACATCCACTACCTAGAAAAAAAATTAAGTATCTAAAAAATCCTATTCTAATTGCCATAAAAATTTATAGAAATATAAAATTTGAACATTCGATGTCTTGGCTTAAGTCTAATAATAGAATAAGCTTTGAGCTTGAATTAGTCTCGTGTTCTGAAGATAAGTATTTAGTTAATTATACGTATTCATATAGGCATCAAAATTTGATAAAAATTGGGCGACACATAATCCAAGGTAAGGTCTTACTTGCTCCAATGGCAGGTATAACAGATTTACCATTTCGAGCCTTATGCAAAAAAATGGGTGCGGGTCTTACTACCTCAGAGATGTTGTCTTCAGACATCTCACTTTGGGATAGCGTAAAAAGTAAGCACCGATTAGCTACTAACAAAGAGGCCTCACCAAGATCTATTCAGCTTGCTGGAAGTATTCCAGAAATAATGGCTGAAGCAGCTCGACAAAATGTTGTGCTGGGTGCCGAAATTATTGATATAAATATGGGCTGTCCGGCAAAAAAAGTTCTTAAAAGGGCTGCCGGATCAGCTTTGCTTAAAGACGAAAAACTTGTTGAAGAAATATTAAAATCTGTAACCTCAGCTGTAGATATACCAGTTACTTTGAAAATTCGCACCGGGTGGAGCACAAAAAACCGTAATGCTATAAGTATTGCACGAATTGCCGAGGATGCTGGTATAAAAGCTTTAGCTGTTCATGGTCGTACACGTGAATGCAGATTTTTAGGTAATGCAGAATACGACACTATTGCATCTGTGGTAGAGAGCTGCTCAATCCCTATTTTTGCAAATGGTGATATATCGTCTCCCCAAGATGCTAAACATGTATTAGACTATACGGGTGCAGCAGCAGTTATGGTTGGAAGGGCTGCCCAAGGAAATCCATGGATATTTGAACAAATAAATCATTATCTTGAAAAAGGATTTGCTTCAAAGAGCCCTTCGCAAATTCAAATAGCGAACACAGTTACTGGCCATATCAAAGCTATCCATAAGCATTATGGTGAGCACTTAGGAACAAAGATTGCCAGGAAACACGTTGGTTGGTACATTAATGTCTTGGCAGGCTGTAAAGAATTTCGAAGTCATTTCTTTAAATTAGAAAAGCCCGAGAAACAGTTAAAAAGTTTGCATGATTTTTTTGGGTCCACAAATAATATCTGGAACAGAGCAGCATGACCAATAGTGATAAACCTAAGCCAAAATTAAAAAACGATTCTGAAATACCGCATATTAATAAATATGGATCTATTCGTAATTGTTTAATACACGCTCTGAATGAATATTTTCATGATCTTGGCGATCAATCCACGCACAATCTCCATAGTTTTGTTTTTAAGGAGGTAGAAGCGACGCTTCTGGAAACAACACTTGCATTTACTAATCAAAACCAAAGTAAGGCAGCTGAAATGTTAGGGATAAATCGCGGAACGTTACGGAAAAAACTCAAGGAGTACCGGCTTATCTAGCCATTACTCAAATTAGCACAAATCATTAATGGATTTACTATGACCGATCTTCGTAAAATTTCACGTGTTTTAATAAGTGTATCTGATAAAACTGGGGTAGTTAATTTTGCACAATCACTTGATGCTATGGGGATTGAGATTTTATCTACAGGGGGTACCTACCGCTTAATAAAAGAAAATAGTATCAATGTTCGTGAAGTCTCAGATTATACAGAGTTCCCAGAAATGATGGATGGTCGAGTAAAAACTCTTCATCCAAAAATACATGGCGGAATACTTGGTCGTCGAGGCACCGATGATAGGGTAATGAATGACCATAATATATTAAGTATAGATATGGTTGTTGTGAATCTTTATCCTTTCGAAGCTGCTGTCGCGGATCCAAATTGTGATCTGAGTAATGCTATTGAAAATATAGATATCGGTGGCCCTACTATGGTTAGGTCAGCAGCTAAAAACTATAATGATGTCACTGTGGTCGTCAACAATAGTGATTATGGCATAGTGCTTGAAGAATTAGATAAGAAAAATGGTTGCACCACCTATGAAACTCGCTATAGCATGATGGTTAAAGCGTTTGAACACACTGCCGCTTATGATGGTATGATAGCTAATCATTTTGGTGCTCGAAACAGTAACAATAAAAAATCTTTGTTTCCAAACACCTACAACATCCAATTGATCAAAGCTCAAGAGATGCGTTACGGTGAAAATCCTCATCAAAATGCAGCATTTTATAAAGAAAAAAATACCAATCGATCCAGCGTTGCTAATGCAATCCAACTTCAAGGCAAAGAACTTTCATATAATAATATAGCAGATACCGATGCTGCTCTGGAATGTGTTAAACAGTTTGATAAACCAGCCTGCGTGATTGTCAAACATGCTAATCCATGTGGTGCGGCTATCGCAAACGATGTGAATTCTGCCTATGATCTGGCATTCAGCACCGACCCTGAATCCGCCTTTGGAGGTATTATAGCGTTTAATCGTGAACTAGATGAAAAGACTGCAATGAATATATGTGCACGTCAATTTGTCGAGGTGATTATTGCTCCAGATGTTACTGATCAGGCAAAGCATATTATAGCTAGTAAAAAAAATATTCGACTTTTGGTGTGTGGGAAAATAGATCAGGGAAAATCTCAAGGGTTTGACTTCAAAAGAGTCAATAGTGGTCTTTTGATTCAAGATAAAGACAATATGATGATCACTCGAGACGATTTAAAAATAGTGACTAGAAAAATTCCTACTGATGAAGAATTTATAGAGATGATCTTTGCTTGGAAGATTGCCAAAATGGTAAAGTCCAACGCAATAGTCTATACAAAAAATAATAGAACTATTGGTATAGGAGCCGGACAAATGAGTCGAATAAATTCAGCTAGAATAGCTAGAATAAAAGCTGATCACGCAGGTCTAAAAGTTAAAGGCTCTATTATGGCTTCAGATGCTTTCTTTCCTTTTAGAGACGGCATCGATAATGCTGGCAAAATAGGTATAAGCTGTGTAATTCAACCGGGTGGATCTGTTCGTGATGAGGAGGTAATTACTGCTGCTAATGAGCATAATATAGCAATGGTCTTTACCGGGATCAGGCATTTTAGGCACTAAAAACCTCTGGGGGATCTATATTCATGGATATCTTACTAATTGGTTCTGGTGGGCGAGAACATGCTATGGCATGGAAAATCGCACAAAATTCATCGGTAGATAGAGTTTTTGTAGCGCCCGGTAACGCCGGAATAGAACTAGAAAAAAAATTAGAGAATCTGGCTATAAACCCAAATAACTTTGCTGAACTCGCAAACTTCGCCGAAAATAATAAAATCTCTTTAACTATAGTTGGTCCAGAGCAGCCACTTGTCGAAGGTATAGTGGATTTTTTTTCAAAAAGAAATTTAAGAATTTTTGGGCCTTCAAAAAATGCTGCGCAACTTGAAGGCTCAAAGTCTTTCACAAAAGATTTTCTCTCTAGGCACAAAATTCCTTCTGCTGAATATAGAACATTTTCGTCTTTAGAACAGGCGATTGCTTACCTAGATACAAAAGATGCTCCAATAGTAATTAAAGCTGATGGGTTAGCGGCAGGAAAAGGAGTTGTTGTAGCGAAATCAATCCAGGAAGCAAAACAGGCTGCAACAGAAATTTTAGGAGAAAATATTTTTGGGGAAGCTGGTAATCGGATTGTGATAGAAGAATTTTTAGATGGAGAAGAGGCTAGCTTTATTGTAGTTGTTGATGGAGAAAATATGCTCCCAATGGCGACTACTCAGGATCATAAAGCACGGGATAATGGTGATAAAGGACCGAACACTGGTGGTATGGGGGCATATTCTCCAGCGCCAGTTATTACGAGTGTTATCTATGATCGTATTATCAGTGAAGTTATTCGGCCAACTATTAGAGGTATGGCTGAAGAAGGTAATACTTATGTAGGTTTTCTTTATGCCGGGTTGATGATCATGCCTGATGGCACACCAAAAGTTATTGAATACAACTGTCGCTTTGGTGATCCAGAAACACAGCCTATAATGATGAGGCTTAAATCTGACCTTCTAGATTTATGTAATGCAGCACTAAATAAAAAATTGGATAGTTATAAAATGAAATGGGATTCCAGGCCAGCGTTGGGTGTTGTAATGGCATCTGGAGGCTACCCTAAAAAATATCGTATTGGTGATATTATAAGTGGTTTACCATTTGAATCCTCAAACGACAGCAAGATTTTTCATGCAGGAACTTTGGCCACTAAAGGAACTATTGTGACTAATGGAGGCAGGGTACTTTGCGCTGTTGGCATAGGAAACGATATATCTGAAGCAAAAAAAGAAGCATACAAGGTTGTGAAAAAGATTCATTGGGAAAAGTCCTTCTACAGAGAAGATATCGGATATCGTGCAATAGAGAGGGAGTAACGATTTTATATATTCACAAATTATTTTTATTGGTATTGATTATATTTATGTGATTCTGTTTATCTATCCATATATCTAACCCTTGGGCATTGAGACTAAAATCTAAATCTAAAAGCTCTTCCATTAACTTGATGTCATGGTGAGGAAGCCTCGATGCTATACTTGTAAGCGTCATCAATTTAATCTTGTTAAAAAGTTTTTCTTTTCTGTTAGACGAAAATCGGAAATCATAGGCAATTCTTCTGTAAGACTCTATTTGTTCTCGTAGCATATCCGCTTTCTCGAAGGGCTCTTTTATCACGCTAAAATGAGTCAAAAAAAACTGACTTGGATTATAATTCATCATCAACTCTATGGAATTTAGCAATTTATCTGGATCAAATTGAACTGGTGATGTTGTGGGTAGAATAAACCTGTTTGAGCCAACCCCCATCTGTTCATAAGAGATTCCAAATGTATCTCCTGAAAACCAGCCTCGACTAACTTGATCCCAAATGCAAAAATGGTGGTCTGCATGTCCCGGGGTATCACGAAACTCTAGAACCCTATTTTTTAAATAAAGTAGGTCTCTGTCTTTCATTTTTATTATTCGGCTCGTAGCGACTGGTACAATTTTTCCATACAATTCATTAAATTTTTTCTCTCCGTATACAGCTTTTGAACCAGCAACTAATTTCGCTGGATCAACCATATGTCTGAAGCCTCTGGGGTGAATAACTAGCTCTGCGTCAGGGTATTTTTCCATCAAAATACCTGCTCCTCCGGCATGATCTAAGTGCACATGTGTTGGAATTATGTATTTGACCATTTCTTTGTTTAGACCTAACGAACAAAGGGCCTCATCGATTCCTTTTGCTGAAAAAGCTGTTCCAGTTTCTATAATAGCTACTTCGCAGTCTTCTACAATTAAATAGCAACATGCATTACCTCGGCAAATATATCTTGCGTCAATACAATAAATTCCATCATCTAAATTTGTATATTTTGCACCTATCATTGAAACATCTAACTACATTAGTGTTAATTTTGATATAGTATATTTAGTAAAACATTCATTTGGTAATATTTATGAACAATAGAAATTATTCTCGTGTCGATAAATTTTTGACGCAAGTAGACTTAGCTCTCAAAACGGTTACCTCCGAAAATCCTGTTTATGACAGACCATCTCCATCTGACGGATTACCTGAACCAAAATTATCTATAACAGAAAAAAAAGAAGCTGCAGGATTAATGAGAGTAAACCATACTGGAGAAGTGTGTGCACAAGCCCTATACCAAGGGCAAGCCTTAACAGCAAAGCTCAACACCGTTAGGTCCGAAATGAAGCATGCAGCTAAAGAAGAAATTGACCATTTAGCGTGGTGTCGTGAACGTGTTGTTGAGTTAGGAGAAAAGCCGAGTATTTTTAATCCAATATGGTATGCCATGTCTTTTGGTATCGGAGCCTTCGCGGGTCTTGTTAGTGACAAATTAAGTCTAGGCTTTGTTGCGGCAACAGAAGATCAAGTGTGTAAACATTTGACTAGCCATATCGAGAAACTCCCATCCAAAGATCTAAAAAGTCGTAAAATTATACTTAGTATGCTTGAAGACGAGGCTCGACACGCCGAAAAGGCGCTGGGAGCTGGGGGATTTGATTTCCCTATGCCAGCAAAGAATTTTATGACTGTGATATCAAAGGCTATGACAAAAATAAGCTTTATAATATAAATTTTTAAGTTGAATTTTTAACTTTAACTAAAGTTTGCGAGATTTTTTCTTTAACCCAATTATGTAGTTCAGATTTTAATGTCCTGGAATGCTGTACAAGAGCTATGTTTACAATAGGATCGAGATCTAACTCTGTGGGTGGTACTTTACGAGTGATACCGTCTATTTTTAGATTGCTCATTGTTCCCATCATTAAAGAATCTGATGAACACAGGACATTCAATGCCGTCATTAATTGAGCAGTGACCAAAGCTTTTTTTCTTTTTTGACCCTGTGCTTTTAATTGTGTATCAAAACGTGTCTGTTGGATCGTATCTCCAGATTGAGATCTGAGGAGTGCGTATTGGACAAAGGGATATTTTAACATTTCAGATAAATTTAAGTTGTCGTTATCTGCCAGAGGATGGTTGTCTCGCATCCAAACAGCAGGGAGAAACTTTCCTAAAGCAGTTGCATAATAATCATCAGTGTATGTGCGCGAAATTTCAATGGCAAAATCCAAATCGCCTTTTTCAAGACCAGAAACTTTGGTATCAGAACTCTCGGCTACTAATCTTATAGTCATGAACGGAGCTTCTTCTATCAAGGTTTGTATGAGACCTGGCATAACTTGAACAGCAATGAACTCTGCGCACATGATAAAAACTTCTCCCTCATAAGACGATGGGTCAAACTCATCATTTATCAGCATATTTGCTATAGATGTCAAAATCGACGGTAATTGGGATTTTAATTCAATTGCTCTTGGGGTAGCTGACAAGCCTCTACCGCTCCTCACAAATAGCGGATCATTAAATGTTTCGCGCAACCGCTGTAAAGTTTTGCTCATTGCAGGTTGTGTTATGTGGAGTCGCGTGGCAGCCTTAGTAACGCTTTCTTCCTCCAGTAGTCGCTGAAGAGCGACCAACAAATTCAAGTCCACACGAGCTAGATCTTTGGCGTCCATTTATATTCTCCAAAGTTATGATTAGTATTATAATAATACATTTGAATCATATATATAGCTAGCAGTATTATAGGTGTTAATGACTTAGAGATGATTTCTTAATCTGAACTTTTCATTACTTCAAAGTTTTATTTTATATCCTCAAACCTTTAAGGCAACGAAAGTTGCCTTTTTTTTAAATTTTATTTAGTTGGATGTTCAGAAACCTTAAAAGAATGTGTAATTTCCACACCCCCCTTTTTTAACATGATAGATGCGGAACAATACTTTTCTGCGGATAACTTTACTGCGTTTCGTACTATATTTTCTTTTAGCTTCATTCCTATTACATCAAAATGAAGATGAATTTTAGTGAAGACCGCTGGTATCTGTGAAGACCTAACTGCGTCTACTTGAGCATTGCAACTTAATAAGTTTTGGTGTCCTTTCTTTAATATATGTACTACATCAAAAGCAGCACATCCGCCTATTCCCATCAAAATCATTTCCATAGGGCGCGGTCCAGCATTTTTTCCACCATACTCTGATGGCCCATCCATCAGCACAGTATGCTGGGATTCGGCTTCAGCTAAAAACTGAGCTTCTGTACTCCATGAAATTTTTGCTTTCATAATATTAAATAGCCTCGAAATATTTTTAGTTTAGTATTTATTAAACATTTCTAACAGTTTCAATCCAGGTTCATCAGCACGCATAAATGTTTCTCCTATCAAAAAAGAATTGACTTGATGATTTCTCATTGTAAAAACATCCTCGTAGTTCAAAATACCACTCTCTGTTATGACAATTCTGTCTTTGGGAATTTTAGGTAAAAGGTTAACTGTAGTAAGAATATCTGTTTCAAAAGTATGCAGATTTCGGTTATTGATACCTATCATCGGGTTATCTATGAGCAATGCCCTATCAAGTTCTTCTTCGTTATGTACCTCAACTAGAATATCAAGTCCCAGCTCAATTGCCATTTCATGAAAATCCACCAAGGCAGGCTGATCTAGAGCCGCAACAATTAAGAGAATACAATCAGCTCCTAAAACATAAGATTCATATATCTGATAAGGCGCGACTATAAAATCTTTTCGCAAAACAGGAAGTGATGTAGAGTTTCTTGCATTTTGCAGATAATCGTCAGATCCTAAAAAATATTTACTTTCAGTCAAAACAGACAAGCATGCTGCTCCGCCTGCTTGATAGCTTCGAGCGATTTCAGCCGGATCAAAGTTTTTTCTTATAATACCTTTGCTTGGAGAAGCTTTTTTTATTTCTGCAATGACTGCAGGGGATCCCTCTTTTATTTTTTTAGATAGCGCGCCAGAAAAACTTCTTAATTTTCTATTTCTTAGGCTTCCAAAGCATTGATCCTCTAATTTTATTAGCGGTATAGCCTCTTCCCTAATAGCCACTTCTTCTAATTTAGTAGTAAGAATTTTTTTTAAAACTGTTGGAGTTTCCAAATAATTAATCCACCGATTAAGTTAATTAAAGCAGTTAGTGAATGATACGAGTTCTGAAATTTTTTCTTTTGCCAGCCCACTACCAATTGAATCTTGAGCTAATATAACACCCTCCTTCAAGTCTTTTGCCACTCCGGAAACATAAAGTGCAGCACCAGCGTTCATAGCAATCATATCAGACGCGGCTTCAACCTTAGCAGAGATAACTGCCTGTTTAGTTAATGCAGATTTAATTAGCTCGAGGCTCTCTTTAGGATTTGTGACCCTCAAATCATTGAGGTTTCCCCTCCTCATTCCAAAATCTTCTGGGGATATAGAATATTCAGAAATTTTATTATTTTTTAATTCAGCTACCCGTGTGTCAGCAGAAATACTAATTTCGTCTAATCCGTCTAATGAATGAACGACGAGAATATTTTTACCACCAAGTTTTTTCATTACTTCAGCTAATGGTCTAAGCCATTTTTTATCATAAACACCTAACACCATATTTCGCACATTTGCTGGGTTAGTTAAAGGGCCCAATAAATTGAAAATAGAACGAATACCTAGCTCTCTTCTTGGTCCTACTGCATACTTCATAGCAGCATGATGATTTACAGCGAACATAAAGCCTATGCCAACCTCTTTTACACACGAGAGTATTTGTTGCTCTGATAGATTTAAATTAATTCCTGCAAACTCTAATAGATCTGCACTGCCACTCTTGCTGCTTACCCCACGATTGCCATGTTTAGCAACATTAGCGCCTGCAGCTGCAGCAACAAAAATACTTGCAGTGGACACATTAAATATACAAGCTTCGTCACCACCAGTGCCAACTATATCAACTAAATTTTGGCTATCTATGTTGAGAGTTAATGATAACTCACGCATTATTTGAGCAGCCCCAATAATCTCGTCAACTGTTTCACCCTTAATACGCAAACCGACTAAAAAACCTCCGATTTGTGAATCAGTGGCCTCACCTGACATGATTTGTGTCATAACTTTGCGCATTTCATCTATTTTAAGATCATGACCAAGCAAAACTTCTTCAACTGCTTTTTTGATATCCATAATAGCCTTTAATATTTTAAAAAATTTTCGAGTAAATCATGTCCCTTGGATGTAAGTATTGATTCTGGATGAAACTGTACACCTTCTATTTGGTGATCTCTATGACGTAATCCCATAATCTCATCAATTTCACCTGATAATTTTTTTGTCCAAGCTGTCTCCTCAAGACAGCTTGGTAGACTTGTACGCTCAACAATTAAAGAGTGATATCTAGTTGCCTCAAAAGGGTTGGGAAGGCCTCTAAATACTCCCTCATTATTATGATGGATGAGTGAAGTTTTTCCATGCATGACGTTCCTGGCCCTTTTAATTTTACCGCCGAAAGCTTGAGCTACACTCTGGTGCCCCAAGCAAATTCCTAAAATAGGAATCTTGCCAGAAAAGTGGCTTATAACGGCAACAGAAATCCCAGCTTCGTTCGGAGTACAAGGTCCAGGTGATATGACGATTTTCTCTGGGCTCATGCTTTCTATTTCATCGAGTGATAAGTCATCATTTCTTATAACTTGAACATCAGCCTTTAGTTCACCTAAATATTGAACTACGTTATAAGTAAATGAATCATAATTGTCTATCATTAAAATCATAACTGATGCACCTTAAATCACTAGATCTACAGCACGAAAAATAGCACGCGCTTTATTTATTGTTTCCTTCCATTCTAATTCTGGAAGAGAATCAGCAACAATACCAGCACCGGCTTGCACGTAAAGCTTGCCATCCTTAATTACTGCAGTCCTAATAGCTATTGCTGTATCCATATTACCGTTCCAAGAAATATATCCTATGGCTCCTCCATATACTCCTCTTTTGACTGGTTCAATTTCATCAATAATTTCCATAGCGCGAATTTTAGGAGCTCCACTCAAAGTCCCTGCAGGCAATGTAGCTCTCAGCACACTCATAGCAGTTGTAGTTGGTATAACCTGGCCTGTTACGTTGGATGTTATATGCATTACATGGGAATAACGCTCTACGACCATTTGATCTGTTAGTTTTACTGTACCTGTTTGTGAAACCTTACCTACGTCATTGCGCCCGAGATCAATAAGCATCAAATGCTCTGCAATTTCCTTAGGGTCATTTATTAGTTCATTCTCTAAGGAAATATCCTCTTGAGGGTTACGACCCCTGCGGCGGGTCCCAGCTATTGGCCTCACTGTTACCTCACCATCTTCTAGTCTAGCTAAAATTTCAGGGGATGATCCTACTATCTGAAATGTGTTCATATCTAAAAAATACATGTAGGGTGAAGGATTTAAAGAACGTAAAGCCCTGTAAAGATTTAATGGCTCTCCTTCAAATTCAATTGAAAGCCTTTGTGATGGCACTACCTGCATAACATCGCCAGCTAATACATAGTTTTTAATTTTCTGAACGGCTGCAAGAAAATTTTCTTTTCCAAAACTAGATATAAAATTAGACTCATTTTTTCCTTCACTACTTGAATTCAAAGGGGGCAGATTAGGGACAGGCTCCTTTAATTTAAGTTCCAATTCATCTAATTTTTTTTGAGATTTAATCCATGCGTCTGTATCAGAAGCTTTCTGATGGACGACAAGAATTAACTTACCTAGCAGGTTATCAAAAACAACTACTTCGTCAGAGACAATTAACAAAATATCAGGATTGCCTAAATCATCCTTTGGTGTCGATACCCTCAGCTTTTCCTCTATATACCGTACTACATCATAACCAAAGTAGCCGACTAAACCGCCTGTAAAGCGTGGTAAATCCGGCAAATCTGGTATTTGGTATTTAGCTTGAAATTTTTCAATATAAGCTAGTGGATCTTTTGTAGTTTTGGACTCAATCACCTTATTATTTTTTTCGATCATCAATTTGTTACCAGAAACTTTTAATATGGTATCTGAAGGTAAGCCTATTAATGAGTAACGACCCCACTTTTCTCCACCTTCAACCGATTCAAATAGATATGAATATGGACCCTTTGCTAACTTGAGATAACAAGATAGCGGCGTTTCAAGATCAGCTACCACCTCTCGTATTACCGGGATTAGGCTATAGTTTTGACCTGCGAGTTCAGCAAATTTTTCAGGGGTCATAATTGCTTCCTTGAGCAAATTGGTGCTGTATAATCAGAATATAAATTTTTCAAATAACTAAGCTATGCGCCTTATAATTTCTAGTGCAACCAAATATGTGAAAGGTATCCAGCTAAGGTCTGTCAACCACAATGATTAATTTGAAACTCTGTGGCTATTCTAATTGATTCAGCTTGGAGTGAAAAGAGAAGCTGGCTAAACCTCTAATTTAGATAATTCGTTACGCATATTATTTATGGCAAGGTGGTAATCATCGGTTCCGTATATAGCAGAACCAGCAATGAATGTATCTGCGCCTGCATTTGCGATCTTTCTGATGTTTTTGGAACTCACACCACCATCGATTTCAAGATGAATATTCATCCCACTTTCATCAATGATTGATCTTGCCTCCCTTAATTTATCTAATGTTTTTGGAATAAATTTCTGTCCGCCAAAGCCAGGATTCACAGACATCAACAAGATAATGTCTATTTTTTTTAAGAAGCATTTTACGCTATCGAGACCTACCTCTGGATTTATTGCTAAGCCACCTTTACAACCCGCATCTCTTATTAGTTGAAGTGAGCGGTCAATATCGTCAGAGGCTTCTGGATGAAATGTTATCCAATCAGCTCCGGCCTCTACAAAACTTTCTATTAATTGATCTACAGGTTTAACCATAAGATGGACATCTATGATTGCTGTTACTCCGTGATCGCGTAATGCTCGACAAACCATAGGACCAACAGTAAGATTAGGAACGAAATGATTATCCATCACATCAAAATGTATGGCATCAGCTCCTGCATTGACTACTTCGTCAACTTCTTCGCCTAATCGAGAAAAGTCAGCTGAAAGTATTGATGGGGCTATAAGAAAATTTCTCATTCATATCCTCTATGTTTTTATAGCGCACTTTGCGAACAGTTAACATTCATTGAACTTTATAATATAACTTTAACTTACTTAATATGTCCTAAGAAGTTGCAATTATATGTCATTATCGTAACACTTGATGCTTATTCATTTCTAACAATTAACTAACATGACTATAAAACATAAAGATCTTAGGGATTTTATTAAATTTT
This sequence comes from Porticoccus sp., assembly GCA_002685455.1. The sequence goes on from NYXF01000080.1 coordinate 15,802, forward strand.
TAGAAGAACGCGGGGAATTAAAACGTATTTCAGCTGAAATTGACCCCGTTCTTGAGATGACAGAAATCTGTGATCGAACACTCAAAGCCGGAGGCCCCGCACTTTTATTTGAAAACCCAAGGGGATTTAATATTCCGGTACTTGGAAACCTCTTCGGTACCCCTGAAAGAGTTGCTATGGGCATGGGTAAAAAAAATCTTAATGCATTAAGGGAATTAGGAGAGCTTTTAGCTTTTTTAAAAGAACCAGAACCACCAAAAGGTATAAAAGATCTTTGGGATAATAGAGGAAAATTTAAACAAATACTAAATATGCCTGCAGACATTGTAAGAAAAGCACCTTGTCAAGATGAAGTTGTTAGTGGCTCGAATGTTGATTTAGGAATGTTACCCATTCAAACATGCTGGCCAGGAGATGCGGGGCCACTAATTACTTGGCCACTAGTTGTAACACGTGGCCCTGAGAAGAATAGACAAAATCTTGGTATATATCGTCAACAAGTCATAAGTAAAAATAAATTAATTATGCGATGGCTTTCTCACCGCGGCGGTGCACTTGATTATCAAGATTGGAGTGCCGCAAACCCTGGCAAACCGTTTCCCGTAGCAGTTGCCTTAGGTGCTGACCCAGCAACTATCTTGGGGGCAGTTACGCCAGTTCCAGATACTCTCTCAGAATATGCTTTTGCAGGATTATTGAGAGGAGAAAAAACTAAGGTGGTTACTTGCTTAACAAATAATCTTCAGGTTCCGGCAAGCGCTGAATTCATCTTAGAAGGTTTCATATATCCGGAAGAAATGGCTGCAGAAGGGCCCTTTGGAGACCATACTGGTTATTATAACGAAGTTGAACAATTTCCAGTATTTACTGTTGAGACTATCACTCACAGAAAAAATCCTATTTACCATAGCACCTATACCGGTAGACCGCCAGACGAGCCAGCTATTCTTGGTGTTGCGCTAAACGAAATATTTATCCCTATACTACAAAAACAATTTCCAGAAATTATTGATTTTTACCTTCCTCCTGAAGCTTGCTCTTACCGTATGGCAATAGTATCTATGAAGAAAAAATATCCTGGTCACGCTAAGAGAGTGATGATGGGGGTTTGGTCTTTCTTAAGACAATTTATGTATACAAAATTTGTAATTGTGGTGGATGAAGACGTAAATCCACGTATTTGGAAAGATGTAATATGGGCAGTAACTACCCGAATCGATCCCAAAAGAGATATGACTATAATTGATAATACTCCAATTGATTATTTGGATTTCGCATCTCCTGTTTCTGGCTTAGGATCAAAAGTAGGTTTTGATGCTACAAATAAATTTGAAGGTGAAACCATTAGGGATTGGGGAGAAACTATTGAAATGGATAAAGAAGTTAAAGATAAAATTGATACGCTATGGGATTCACTAGGTATAGAGAAATAATCTTAATACATTAATAACCCGCATCAAATTTAAACTCAGCTCATGTCCTTCCACGGGTTGTTCTTATCAAATACAACATCCTTAGAAAAGCCTGGAATTTTTATATGATCAGCAGTAATTTCAATATCTTCTTCTTTAACTAACTCCTCACCAAAGCGGTAGACTATTTTTACAGCTCCTTTGTTTGCATTTTCAGCATATTTTTTTGCTTCTTGACGGGTTTCCTCTCTCAAATATATGTATTCCTCATACGCCTTGCTATGTCTAGCTTTTACCATTTTCTCTACTTCAGAGGGGGAAATAACTATAGCTGTCGCATTATTGCCTCCAAACCCTTTTGAATTAATAAATGCAACTTTCATTTTTCGATCTGTCAAATCCAAATCTTCTAAAGGAAATAAAAGCCTATCCTGGAAAACATCTTCAGCTATCTTGTCTACTGTTTTAATGCCAGGCAATATATTGTATTTAAATGTTCCTAAGGCAAAAACTAATTGATCTCCACTTGCCGCTGCTAAAGAGTGCCCAACGAAGGCTTTTGCAGCTGTGATAGGCCAATCTTTAATGGCAAATGCTTTTGCTACACGATCAAAAATTCTAGATTCTGTAACTCTATTTGCTGGAGTGCTAGACCCATGAGCGTGTATAAAGCTATGCCCACATACTGCCGATTCACCAACAATTGAGACTGCCGACGCCACCGCCTTAGCAAAAGATACATAATTTCCAACACCAGGGGCTGATATAGATCGTTTGATTCCATCGGCATTAGTGAATACGTCAGGAACAGCGCCATGAATATCTGCGCCTAGCTCTATAGCAAGAGCATCATCCATAAGAACAACATATTGAGAAGCTTCACCTATCGTAAATCCACAGTTTTCTCCAAAAGGCCTACTGGCATTTCGCCAGTCTGGGGTTTCTGAAGAATCAAGTTTACATAGATTAGAGTCTGTTCCTAATGCCCCCATACTAGTAAAGCCTTCCATAACTGCTGGGGTTAATCCTGCTTCAGCACTGCCTATTATTACAACTCTTCTTCGTCCACTTTTAATGTCCTGAACTGCTACTTGA
>NYXF01000112.1 GCA_002685455.1 Porticoccus sp.
GGCGATGATACAAGCTCAAAAAGAGGAAGAAGGTGGCCTCTACCGATCTGATGACGGTGGAAAGAATTGGAGCAGAATAAACAGAGACCATAAGCTGAGACAGAGAGGTTGGTACTACTCACACATAAACGCCGACCCTGTAAACGAAAACATTATATATGCGTCAAATACAGGATTCTACAAGTCTGTAGATGGAGGGAAAACATTCGATGAAAGAATATCTACCCCCCATGGTGACAATCATGGTGTCTGGATTAACCCAAGCAACAGCGATATAATGATAAACTGTAACGACGGAGGTGCTAACGTATCTCTTAATGGAGGTAAGAGCTGGTCCACACAGCTCAATCAACCTACATCAGAGTTTTACAGACTGACAGTAGACAACCAATTCCCTTTTAGGTTGTATGCCGGTCAGCAAGATAACTCCACGATTTCTGTGCCTTCAAGAGGGATTCCCTCTCTCACTCCATTTGAGAACTGGTTTAATGCTGGAGGTACTGAGTGTTCAGATATTGCTGTCCATCCTACTGACCCTAATATTATTTACTCTACAGGTTACAGTGGAGAATTTACTTATAAAAACCTTTCAACCGGCGAGGAGTACCAAAGAACACCATACGTCCACCTTACTGAGGGAACAAGACAAGATGATTTAAAATATAGGTTCCAGTGGAATTATCCTGTTTTTGTATCTAAATATAACCCAGAGAAAGTCTATGTGGGCTCAAATGTTGTCCATCTAACCAAAGACAAAGCAGTGAACTGGGACGTAATAAGCCCTGATCTTACAAGACAGCTTCTTAAGGAGGACGAAGAGAAAGCTGAAATTCCAGGTGGACCAATTCAAAATGATGCCACTGGAGTAGAAGTATACTCTTCAATATTTGCTCTGGAAGAGTCTCCGCATAACGAGGGAGAGATATGGGTAGGATCTGACGATGGGCTGATACATCTTACTAGAAATGGAGGAGAGAGCTGGGAAAACATTACTCCTCAGAAAATTATTCCATTCCAGGGGACTGTAAATAAAATAGAATTGTCTTCACACCAACCAGGGAGAGCTATAGCTGCTGTATACAACTACAGGAATAACGACCCTAAACCATATATCATATTAACCAATGATTTTGGTAAAAACTGGAAATTAATTTCAGAGGATAACGGAATTCCTTCTGACCATTTTGTGAGAGCTGTTGCCGAGGATCCTGCCAGAAAGGGGTTGATATATGCCGGTACTGAGTTTGGAGCATATGTGAGCTTTAATGATGGGAAATCCTGGAATTCTCTACAAATGAACCTGCCACACGTCCCAATAACTGACATGGAGGTAACGCAGAATGATTTAGCAATTTCTACACAGGGAAGAGGTTTTTGGATACTTGACAAGATTAATATACTACAGAGCGTTCATGAAGTTAAAGACACACCACATCTATTTAGCGCAGAAGATGCCCTAAGAACAAATCTTGGTGGTGGATGGAGGTCAGGCGGACTCTCTTTCGAAAATGATATATCATTTTACCTGCCTAAAGATTATAAAATTGAGGAGGTTGATCTTTACCTCAAAGATTCTGAAGGGAATATCATTGTTGATTTTAAAGAGCAGACCGACTATCTATACGATGTAGATTACGATTCAGCAAATGTATACATGGGCACACACACGGTATACTGGGACTTAGAACATGAAGCTCCTAAAGTCCAGAAAGATTTTGTTTCAATGTATTACAGCGCAAGAAGAGGAAATGGCCCATTAGCAATACCAGGAACATATACAGTAGAGCTTAAAGTTCTTGACAAAACATACTCTAGACCCTTTATTGTTAAAATGGACCCTAGATGGAAGACTTCAGCTTCTGACCTCAAGAAACAATATGAAATATCTAACGAGGTAATATTAATGATCAATGAGTCTCAAGAAAAATTAGCTGAGATGAGAGGTATTATTAAACAAGTATCTAACTATATTAATCTAACCGACGGGAAAGATTACCACGAAGACGTTAAAGATCTTGGTGATAGAATTATAAAATCTATTAAAGAGATTGAGAGTAATTTATATCAAGATAAAATTGAAACTTCTCAAGACGAGATAAACTACCCTAGGAAATGGACAAATCATATTACTCATTTGTACGACAGGTTAACTACCGACGACCAAGCTCCAAATGATGGCATGCTTGACAGAGTTGAAGAACTTGAAGAAGATTACAAGAAATACATTGGTCCTTATGATAAAATCATTAAAGAGGATGTCCCAGCTTTCACTAAATTTCTTAAAGACAAGGGTGCAATGGGGATAATACTAGACTAATTAGAAAGGTATATAAACAATAAAAGGGCGTATATTCTTATCGAATATGCCGCCCTTTTCATTTAAAAATCACCGTAGTGCTTTCCAAACGTCAAGCTACAGTTAAAAGGTCCTTAAAGTTTTCGCTTAGCAAGCTAAGTTTCCGCTTTGAGAGCTGCTTGTCTTTTTGCTTCTTGAAACCGTAGTTTCTTTCTGCCTTCAAACTCGCTGCCGAGACTAGGTCTCAACTTTTATATCTCTCGCTTGATGAAACTAAGTAAGACAATTTTTATTAATAATACAACACCTTACAATTTAAAGTTTTCAACAACTTATCAACATTTTATTTAGGTGATGACTGGATTTTAACCATTAATTAAATTCATTAATATTGACTTCACTAAAAGCAATACCCTCATACGGACTTTTCATTCCTGCCTCGTACAAACATCCAAGATTCCCATTTGGTAATTTTGTTAGGTCAGAATATGCTGATGGCCCCTCATGAATAGTTATGAAATCTTCCCATGATGACCCAAGGTTATCGCTTAGCCTTAGGGTCATGTTAATCCTTTTGTTTTTATCTGAGGGATTTAAAAAAAACAAATTATTTTTTCTAGGACCTCTATACGTATATCTAAGGATACTTGCCTGACATATAGGCTCAATTAGAGTCTCATCATCATAAATATCGCCCCAGTTATTGCCATAATCTTTACTTATAGATATTTTTCTATTCATTTGATTCCTATCGTAATTTCTCATGTTAAGAATTAGCTTACCCTTTCCAATTTCAGCAACTGAACATTCATTTACCTGATCTTGAGGTGTTATACCCCCTATTTGCCAAGACTCACCTCCATCATCTGAGTAAATTATATGAGAATAATATTTCTTTGTTTTTTCCTCTATATGGTCACACGCAACAATCATCCTGCCCTTTCTATTACCCTTCTTTATTTGTATTCCGTGTACAGGTCCGGTTGCGTACCAGGTCCAGTTTGGCTTCTTTACAGATTCTGTGATTTCTTTTGGTTTAGACCATGTCAACCCATCGTCCTCAGAACTCATCACATAAACTCTCCTAGTATCCATACTTTTCATGTTTATTATCTCAGATTCCGTGTCGTCTCCTCTGTTCCAAGTAGATAATAAAAAAATCTTCCCATTTCTCTCATCAATCACAGGAGAAGGATTCCCACAGACATTTAAGTCATCGTCTCTGATAATGATCATATCACCCCATGAATTTCCTCCGTCAAATGACCTCTTTAGTACTATGTCTATATCACCAGAATCAGAAGAACTGTTTTTTCTTCCCTCAGCAAATGCAAGCACTACCCCTGAAGGTGTGGTTACAATCGAAGGAATCCTAAAGGTATTATAACCGTCAGTACCACTTTTGAAGATATATTTAAGATTTTTAGAATAAGAATAAAAGGGAATAGTAAAAATTAATAATATTAGACAGAGTGTATGATTATTTGTATAAGATCTCATCTAGGAATGTCTATAAACAATAAAAGGGCATCAATTCCTAAGAATATCTGCCCTTTTCATTAAAAAAACACCGTGGTGCTTTCCAAACGTCAAGCTACAGTTAAAATGTCCTCAAAGACTCATCTTAATAAATTAAGACTACATTTTGAGAGCTTATTTCTATTTCGTATATTGAAACCGTAGTTTCCCTATTCGCTCTAGATACCTGCCTCGACATATGTCTCAACATTTATATCTCTCGCTTGATGATACTAAGTAAGACAATTTTTATAGTATTGTCTAATTAGGGTTTGATAAGTTATCAACAAGTTTTGAACATTTATTTCAACACGTTTTACACATTGAAAATGAATTTTATCCACTTTATATGTTGATAAAGGTATAAATTAGGTTGTTTTGAAGTCTATCATCTCAACAAATAATTTAACACTCTCTCTTAGGTATAAATCATTTTTGATCTTTTTCATCAAATCTTCTTGTTCAATAGGGAATATTTCTGTAATCTTAATTGATGTGTTTAATGAATTATTATCCGATTCATTAGACTTTTTCTCTTGTAGCCTCTTCTCATAATTCAAAGAAATTGAATTTTTCTTTCTATTCTCTTCAGTTCTTTTTACAAAAGAAAGGTAATTTATCATTGAAGAATCAGATTTTAATTCATTATTAAATTTAGTATTAAGATGTTCTACCAATGACTCTGATATATAATTATTATCCTCATATGATACGTCTCTTATCTTATCCCACTCTAGCGCATTCTTTCTAGCATTCTCAGTATAAATATCCCTATCATATATATTTGGGAAAAACACATGTGGTTCTACACCAATTTTTTGTGTACTTCCACCGCTGACTCTGTAGTACTTAGCAAGTGTTATTTTAAGTTGGCCAAATTTTAAATCACTTTTTGGAAAGAATCTATCTAAATCAAGTAGATTCTGTACTGTACCTTTCCCAAAGGTAGGCTCACCTACAATTAATCCTCTATTATAATCCTTAAGAGCACCTGAAAATATTTCTGATGATGAAGCTGTAAAGGAGTTATTTAAGACTAGAAGAGGTCCTTCGTAATGAATCTGTTTGTCAAAGTCTTTTTCTATCTCAATTCTTCCACTAGAAGATTTGATTTGGACAACAGGACCAGTTTCAATAAATAGACCAGTTAAGTCAATCGCCTCTTGAAGTGAACCACCCCCATTATTTCTTAAATCAATAATTATACCATCTACTGATGTATTTTTTAGTGTGTCTATACATCTTTTAACGTCTCTTGTTACACTTTTGTAATCTTGAACTCCTTTTTGAGCTTCTTCAAAATTTATATAAAAGCTAGGAATTTTTATAACACCTATATTAAAGGTTCTATCTTTTGATTTAAATGGAACTATATCAAATTTAGCATCTTCATCGACCACATCTACCCTATCTCTCACTAGTCTAACTGTATCTGGGAAAGCGTCTATTGAAGATTCTTTTTTTATTACAAGCAATCTTACTACAGACTCCTTAGGACCTTTTATCCTACTCACAACATCATCTAATCTCCAGCCTATTATATCTTCAAAATCACCATTATCACCTTGGGCTACGGCAATTATTTTATCCCCCTTATCTAAGGACTTGCTTCTATATGCTGGTCCACCTGGCATTACTGAAAAAATAGTTGTGTATTCAATATCTTGCTGAAGTCTTGCTCCAATACCTTCAAAGGTTTTACTCATGTTTATCTCAAACCTATCAGCATTGACAGGAGAAAAATAATTTGTATGGGGATCGTAGAGTTCTGCGTAAGAGTTAATAAAAATTTCAAAGACATCTTCAGAGTTGAACTGATTGATTGTTTTCTTAAATCTCCTATACCTTTTCTCTAAAGTTTCTTTGTTAGAAGCCCAATCTTTACCAAGAATTTTTAAATTAAGAACAGCATTTTTTATTTTCTTTCTCCAGTAGTTATCCATTTCCTCAACATCTTGGAACCAATCAAGATCTTTCCTATCAAGAAAAAGTTCCTCATCAATTGAGAAATTAGGTTCGTTTTCTAACATCGAGAAAACAAAATCAATTCTATTTTTAACTCTTTCATGGTAAACTGTAAATATCTCGTAGGCAGGTTCAAGGTAACCAGAGGTTATATAATCATCCATCTGCCTTTCGTATTGCTTAAAATAATTTATATCTGAACTATACAGATACTCTCTATTAGGGTCAAGGCTTGAAATGTACTTTTCTAAAATCTTTTCTGAAAGAGAATCATTTAAATAGGTTTTTTTATAATGGTATTTTGTTAGGAGCTGATGAATTAGCTTAGACTGCTCTCTATGCTTTGATTTTGGGTATAGTAAAGAGTCAGAATAAATATTATACTTTAGAGAATAGTTAATGTTATCACTATCATTCTTTTCTGGAATTACAATGACCGATAAAACAAAAATTAATATACTATATAATATCATCAGAACTAGTGGTTTAAATCATTCTCAGGAATCTTCCCATTAAATTTACTAAAGTAAGTCATAATATGTTTCATGTCTTCAACAATATCTCCCGATGGGTTAATTTTTTTTCCGAAATCTATCGTCCTTTTATGGAAGTCAAACCCTATCAATTGTATAGGAATTTTAGCTTTTAAAGCAATATAATAGAATCCTGTTTTTAGCTTACTAACCTTTCTTCTTGTTCCCTCTGGAAAAAGAGATAAAAAAATTTCATCTGTATTATCTATTACATCAACTAGATAATCTACTGAATTATTTTTTTTATTTCTAATAACAGGTATTCCCCCAAGACCTTTTAAAAAATGACTGAATAAAGGAATTTTAAATAGTTCTTCTTTTCCAATGAATTTAATTTGTTTTTCCATATTTAGTTTTGACCTAAAAAAAAGACCCACAAAAAAATCATATGCTGATGTATGAGGACCCACAGCAAATACCATCTTACTATCTGAAGGAATATCTCCAGTTATTTTCCATCTAAAAATGTATTGAAAAATTAATTTATTTAATAGAATAATCATTTATGACACCCATCTGAGAAAATTTATTTATTCTCTCATCGATTCTTTTGTCTGGCTTTATTTTCTCCAAAGATTTAATGTCATCAAGTATTACTTTCTTCAATCTTTTGGCAGCTTTATCAACGTTATTATGAGCACCCCCCAGAGGTTCCTTTATTACCCCGTCAATGATTTTCATTTTCTTTAGATCAGAAGATGTCAATTTAAGGGCTTCTGCGGCTTGCTCTTTATAATCCCAACTTCTCCATAGTATCGAGGAACACGATTCTGGTGAGATTACAGAGTACCATGTGTACTCCATCATATAAACTTTATCTCCAACACCAATTCCAAGAGCTCCTCCAGATGCACCCTCACCAATTACTATACATATCACAGGAACTTTAAGGGTTGCCATCTGCTGTATATTTTTAGCAATTGCCTCTGCCTGACCCCTCTCCTCTGCCTCAAGTCCAGGATAAGCACCAGGAGTATCAATTAATGTGACTATAGGCATTTTAAATTTTTCAGCAATTTTCATCAATCTTAGGGCTTTTCTGTACCCATCTGGGTTGGACATACCAAAATTTCTAAATTGTCTGTCTTTAGTTGTCCTACCCTTCTGCTGACCAATTAAAACAACTGATTTACCATCAATATCCGCAATACCGCCAACCATTGCCTTATCGTCTTTTGCAACTCTATCTCCATGCAATTCGATAAACTCATTCGTTATTTTGTAAACATAATCAAGGAAATAAGGTCTTTTGGGATGCCTTGATAGCTGAACCTTCTGCCATCTTGTGAGGTTAGAAAAAATCTCTTTCTTTAACTCATTTATTTTATCTTCAAGTAATACTGCCTCATCATCTAAACTTTTTCCGTTTTTAGCAGCTATATCCTTCATCTGATTTAGCTTTTCTTCAAGCTCAATTATTGGTTTTTCAAAGTCTAGAGACATATTGATATAATTTGAATGTAAATTTATGAAAGATTTAATACAATCAATTTAAAAAGTTAATGTTTTGCTTTCATAAGTATCAATGAAAAGATACTTTTGCCTATCAAATTCAACCGGGGTGGTAGTTCAGCTGGTTAGAATGCCTGCCTGTCACGCAGGAGGTCGCGGGTTCGAATCCCGTCCATCCCGCTTTTTTTCAATACCCTCTTCTTTTTCAATATTTGAATAAACTAAAAAATATCAATAAATATCAATAAATAATCATAATATGGAAGGGAAAATTCACTTTTGACTATGTCAATCCCTTATGGTAAGAGAGAGATTTTACCTATCAAACCAAATTCTATCATTTATTTTTTTGACATTCATAAAAAAATCCAGATTAAATGGTTTATCTGAACTGGGAGATGTAGATCTCAACGATTTTATGGTCAAAAACGGGAAAATATCATTATCATTTTGAGGGCTATTTATAGTTTTAAATTCAATGGCCGTTCCATTTGTTTTA
>NYXF01000081.1 GCA_002685455.1 Porticoccus sp.
CGAGCCATTTTTTCGCGATCTTCGTATATCTTACCAACCTGTCTTTGCATCACCACACCATCAGGACTTCTTGTGATTATTTTGGCTAGATCACGTATCTTTTTCATAGGGCAAGTAGTGTCTACTATTGTGTCCCAATCTTGGTTTAAATAGGGATTCCAGTTCACAAAAAGCTCTATATCTGGCTCGGAAACCAGACTATTAACAACATTCTCACCTCGATCTAATTTTCCCCTATAATCCTTGAGCATCGCATCTGCTTCTTCTTGAGAGACTACACCCTCTTTGACTAACTGATCTGAATAAATAGCACGCGTAGTTTTTAAGTTTTTAATTACCTTATACATCAGAGGTTGAGTTGCAGAGGGCTCGTCAGTTTCGTTATGGCCACGTCTCCGATAACAAATAAGGTCGATTACGATATCTTTTTTGAACTGATATCGATAATCCATTGCGAGATTTGTGACAAACATTACGGCATCTGGGTCATCAGCATTAACATGAATAATTGGGGCTTGGACCATTTTTGCAATATCAGTACAATATTCCGTTGATCTTGCATCTTCTTGAACACTAGTAGTAAATCCTACCTGATTATTAATGACAACGTGAACTGTACCACCAGTCTTGTATCCTCTGAGTTGGGACATTTGAAATGTTTCCATAACAACACCCTGACCAGCAAAAGCCGCGTCGCCATGAACTACAATTGGGAAGACTACCTCTCCTTTTGAATCCTCGCGTCTATCCTGTCGTGCTCTTGCAGATCCTTCTGCAACTGGTGCTGCAATTTCTAGGTGAGATGGATTAAACATTAAAGCTAGATGTACCTTGCCTCCTGGTGTAACTACATCTGAAGAAAATCCTTGGTGATATTTTACATCTCCTGAAGTATCAACATGTCTTTTACCTTCAAATTCTGCAAATAATTCTGATGGATTCTTTCCAAGAACATTTACTAAAACATTAAGACGACCTCTATGAGCCATCGTAAGAACGACTTCTTTAGCTCCATAACCACCAGCTCGTTGTATTATTCCGTCTAACATCGGGATCATTGATTCACTGCCCTCCAGGCCAAAGCGCTTTGTACCCGGATATTTTGAATCTAAGTGTTTCTCGAGACCCTCTGCAGCCGTTAATCTCTGTAAAACATATTTTCGCATTTCGTCATCATAATTAGGCTTAGATTTAGCACTCTCGAAACGCTGCTGAAGCCACCGTTTTTCTGCTAAATCTATTACATGACCGCATTCAACTCCAACGTGACCGCAGTAGGTTTCTTCTAGTCCAGCAATGATATCTCTTAGAGTCGATTCTTCTGGACCGAAATACAGCATTCCAGATTGAAAAGTTGTATCCAAATCTGCTGGTGTCAAACCATGGAAGGATAGCTCAAGATCTGGTGCTCTATCCCTGGACCAAAGACCTAGTGGATCTAATTTTGCTTTTTGGTGGCCACGATTTCTATGAGAGATTATGAGCTGGGCAACTTTGACCTGTTTTCGTTCATGTTCAATATTTTCGCCACCAGAACCAGGAATGACTACTGGTCTTGATCTGCGTCTACCTAGTTTCTCAAAGTGAGCCATGACAGTCACATGAGAAGTATCTGGACCAATTTTTCCATTAGGCCGGGGTAATGTGTCAAAGAAATTACGCCATTGATCGGCAACACTACTAGGATCATGAAGGTAAGCATCATATAAATCTTCTATATATGCCGCATTACCACCAGATAGATGGGAGCTTTCTGTAAACTCTTGCATGATGCTTTTAGGCATCTATTTATCCTTGTGTTTAATACACAGTTCTATTTTTTCATAGCAACCAGCCTAGGCAGCCTTTTTCATTAACATATTTCTTATATGCCCAATTGCCCTCGTTGGATTTAGACCTTTAGGACACACAGCAACACAGTTTTGAATTCCATGACATCGAAAGACACTAAATGGGTCCTGTAGGTTAGATAGCCTTTTCTCAGTATCATTATCTCTTGTATCCGCTAAGAAACGATAGGCCTGCAAAAGTCCAGCAGGACCAATGAATTTATCTGGATTCCACCAAAATGAAGGGCAACTTGTCGAACAACATGCGCAAAGAATACACTCGTAGAGGCCATCAAGTTTTGCACGATCCTCTGGAGTTTGAAGTCTTTCAATACCTGGTGCCGGATCATCATTGACAAGATATGGTTGTATCTTCTTGTACTGGGCATAAAATTGACTCATATCGATTACTAGATCCCTGATGACTGGTAGACCGGGTAAAGGCCTTATAACAAGCTTATTTCCTTTCACACATTCTGAAAGAGGGGTAATACAGCCGAGACCGTTTTTTCCGTTGATATTCATGCCATCAGATCCACAAACACCCTCACGACAAGATCTACGATATGAAATTGATGGATCTCTACTTTTTAACATACCCAGAACGTCAAGCACCATGAGGTCCTTTCCTTGGGTATCAAAATCATAATCTTGCATATAAGGGGCTTCGTCCTGTTCTGGATTAAAGCGATAAATACTTACTTTTAACATACTAAAAAATATCCTTAATTAATTAATAAACCCGGACCTTTGGTTCAAAATGGTCCATTTTCTTTGGTGAAAAATTTACTTCCCTCTTCTTCACTCTTTTTTCTTTTGGGAAAAACATAGAATGACAAAGCCAATTTTTATCATCTCGTTCAGAAAAATCTTCGCGAGCATGAGCACCTCGGCTTTCTTTTCTCCATTCTGCAGTAATGGCAGTAGCCTCTGCAACCTCTAATAAGTTGTGCAGTTCGAGTGCTTCAATTCGTGCAGTGTTGTAAACATTACTTGTATCATCTAAACAAACATTTTCTATTCGCGCTCTGAGTGATTTGAGTTGCTCAATGCCTTCTTGCATATAATCTCCCCTGCGGAATACCCCAAAATAATTTTGCATGACCTTCTGTAACTCTGCACGCAAGACATCAGCAGATTCACCGTCTTTGGAGCCATTGTTGATAATGTTAAGCCTTTCCATTGCCTTGCTTATGTTTGCATCTGTTGGATCAGTTAGTTTAATACCCTCACCAAGTGACTTTTCAATAAATAAACCTGAGGCTCTTCCAAAAACTACTAAGTCTAGCAAAGAATTACCACCTAGACGATTGGCCCCATGCACAGAAACACATGCCGCTTCACCACAAGCATAAAGGCCACTTATAACCTGAGTATTTCCCTCACTATCAAGCGTTAATGCTTGTCCATCAACATTTGTTGGTATTCCTCCCATCATATAGTGACATGTGGGTACAACAGGAATAGGTTCTTTAACTGGATCTACATGAGCAAAGGTTCTTGAAAGCTCACATATTCCCGGTAGGCGACTCTGTAGTACTTCCTCTCCAAGATGATCTAATTTTAATCGAACATGATCGCCACCCTCACCGCAACCTCTACCCTCCAATATCTCCAGAACCATAGAGCGAGCAACAACATCGCGTCCTGCTAAATCCTTAACGTTTGGGGCATATCTTTCCATGAAGCGCTCTCCATCTTTATTTATTAGATAACCCCCTTCTCCCCTACAACCTTCTGTTACAAGTGTGCCTGCACCGTAAATACCTGTTGGATGAAATTGCCACATTTCCATATCTTGTACAGGAAAACCTGCTCTTAGCGTCATACCAATTCCGTCACCAGTACATATATGAGCATTGGTCGTGGAGGCATAAATCCTACCGGCACCACCAGTAGCAAGAACAGTTGCACTTGACTTAACAAATACAGTTTCTCCAGTTTCAATATCTATCGCAATAACTCCTACAACTGCATTATCATCATTTTTAACTAGATCCACTGCATACCATTCATTGAAGAAGACTGTCTCATTTTTAACATTGTTCTGGTATAAAGTATGGAGAAGAGCGTGGCCAGTTCTATCTGCTGCAGCACAGGTTCTTGCTGCTTGTCCACCCTCACCAAAATTTTTAGATTGACCACCAAATGGACGCTGGTAAATTCTACCTTCGTCAGTACGAGAGAAGGGTAAGCCCATATGCTCCAATTCAAATACTGCTTCAGGACCTGTTTCACACATATATTCGATCGCATCTTGATCACCTATATAGTCAGAGCCTTTAACTGTATCGTACATATGCCATCTCCAATCATCATCGGGATCATCGCTCGCAATGGCACAGGTAATTCCACCTTGAGCTGAGACAGTATGCGATCTTGTTGGGAAAACTTTGGTAATAACTGCTGTTTTATAGCCAGACTGTGAAAGTTGTAATGCGGCTCGCATTCCTGCACCTCCACCACCAACTATAAGTCCATCAAAAGAAATAGTTCTCATAAAATTAAACGCTCCAAACTATAGTAATTGCCCAAAAAAAATAAATTAATGTGATAATAATCATACCTGCTTGAAAAAATACACTTAAGAACTTAGCCTTGGGACCAAGCAATCGAACTGTTATGTAATCCGTAATCACGCCCCAGAGTCCAATTATGGAATGGATAGCAATCGATGAGATCATCAAGATGTTTAAAATTTTCATTAGAAAAAGACTATTCAAATCCCGCCACTGTGAATAACTGATATCTGGGTGTGCCAATAAATAATATGTTACAAAAAAGATGTAAGCAGTTATAACTACGGATGTTATCCTTTGTATAATCCACTCCAGAAGTCCATTGCGGTTTAAGCCTCCTGCGTTACTAATCATATCCATAACCAAAACCCTGCTAAGAGCATTAATATCCCTGATATCACCAAAACTAACTTGGCCCCCAAAACTCCACCACTTAGGGTTTCTCCATAACCATAATCCATAATAAGATGTCTTAAACCAGCCACCAAGTGATATACCAAAGCAGCTAATGAAAGCCAAATTATAATTTGAACAACAAAGTTATTCATGAACTCCTTAATTGAAATGAAATCCTGTTCAGTTGATAAGCTTGAATCTAATATCCATAAAAACAAGCCAACAGCACCGAAAAGAACTACACCTGAAACACGGTGAAGGATTGAAACATAAGCTGTTACTGGAAGTTGTATAGTTCCAATATCTAAATTAACCGGTCTTTTCTTATCCAAAATATATACCTCAGTTTACCCTCTAAGCAAAAAAGGAAAAATTATCATTTAGCTTAATAAAGTTTATGAATAACTCTTTAATCGGTATTTATGCGATAATTATAGGTACATTCAAAGTGTCTTACAATCAAATATGCTCCTTGATTTTCGGTATTCACATAAATTATTTAACTTAATTAAAATTGACAAATTAATGAAGCACGCTATAGTTTCGCTCTCATAATTTAAATTGTAAAAATATTTAGATGTAAATTAAAAATTATTTACATTAATTTTTTTACAAACCTCTCAGGAGAGCAAGATGAGCAGTAAAGATAATTTTTATCTTTCATCCAAGAAAACAGAAGGTTCAATTGAATTACCTGTTATTAAGAGCACCGCTGGTCAGGATGTCATAGATATAGCCAACGTACCTCAAACTGGTTGCTTTACCCTGGATGCAGGTTTTGGTGTAACAGCATCCTGTGAATCAAAGATAACATTCATAGATGGAGAAAAAGGTATTCTTCTCCATCGTGGATATGCAATTGATCAGTTGGCAGAAAATTCTGATTTCTTGGAGACCTGTTTTCTACTTATCAACGGCGAACTCCCGTCCGCATCAGATAATAAAAAATTTGTAAATACTATAAAAAAACATCGGCACTTAGAAGATTCGATGGAAGATCTTTTCAAAGCATTTCCTAAAGGATCTCACCCTATGGCGATGCTATGCAGTGCAGTTGCTGCGATGTCTGCAACGTATGATTCAAAGACTGATATCACAAGTTCTGAGGATAGACTAACCACTATATATAGATTAATAGCCAAGGTTCCTATTATTGCAGCAATGTGTCATAGGCATTTTATGGGTCAAGCCTTCATAAAAACTGATGATTCTCTTAGCTACTCTGCTAATTTCTTAAATATGATGTTCGGCCATCCAGATAAGCCAGGTTGCGTAAGTCCAGTAATAGAAAGGGCGATGGACAGAATTTTCTTACTCCATGCAGATCATGAGCAAAATGCCTCAACCTCAACAGTTCGACTTGCTGGATCTACAGGTGCAAACCCTTATGCTTGTATTGCAAGCGGTATAGCGGCTCTATGGGGACCGGCTCATGGAGGGGCTAACCAGGCTGTGCTGGAAATGTTAGAAGAAATTGGAGATGAAAAAAATATCGATAATTTTATTCTGAGAGCAAAAGATAAAGATGATCCATTTCGTTTGATGGGGTTTGGTCATCGAGTCTATAAAAATTTTGACCCACGAGCTAAAGTCATGAAAATAAGTTGCGATGAGGTTCTTGCGGAACTCGGTCTTGAAAATGATCCCCTTCTCAGAATCGCAAAACGCCTGGAGCAGATAGCACTTGATGATGAATATTTTGCTGAAAAGAAACTCTATCCTAATGTAGACTTTTACTCAGGAATTATAATGAAGGCTATTGGTATTTCACCTGAAATGTTTACAGTAATATTTGCTACAGGTCGCACTGTTGGCTGGATATCACATTGGAACGAGATGCTAAGCAACCCATATAGAATAGGCAGACCACGTCAGAATTACACCGGACACCCCAGAAGAGAGTACTCTAAGCCGTAGACCTTCTATCAAAATTTAGCTGCAATTTTTTATAATATATAGATCTGTACATAAAGAGGGCCGATATTTATTAGTTGTCAAAATAGAATCTTTATCTTATTTGTACACAAAAATTTGCTTAAAAGCCAGGTTGGTTTATGATCTATATATGAGTTATAGATTACCTAAGATAAAAAAAGGCCTTCACTGGACAACCGTCATAAGCGAAAA
>NYXF01000082.1 GCA_002685455.1 Porticoccus sp.
AACAATTAGGCTGCCTTGCGCATATATCCTTATAATTAATAATTTCAGTTTCACAGTGCTCTTAATATGATCTGCTACTTAGGATTAAGCTTTATACTGCAAGTTTGCTATTCGCAGAGCAAGGAAATAGGCTTCATGCACCATGTGTGTTAAACTTTTAGCAAATAAGTTGGTTATACAACCTCATACAGACGGTTGTTGTTAACTTGATGACCTAAAATTGCAAAATTTGACAACAATTTCCTTGTATGTCCATGCGGTAGCCTGCTCGAAAAAAAAATCAAAATCTAACTTATTAGTTGGTATTTGTTCTAAATATTTCTTTTAAATTAATATATACAAATACAGGGTTTTTCCTTAAATGTTTAAAATTTTATTAGAGCTACTCTCTCCCAGTGAGCGTATTCAGGGTTTTTTTTTAGTTTTATGGGTCTTGATAGTAGCACTTATGGATGTAGCTGGAATTGCTTCTATAATGCCCTTTATAGCGGTTTTAACAAACCCAGAGCTAATTCAAACTAATGAATACCTCGCTATGCTTTATGATTTTTCTGGCTATAGTGATGCCCAAGAATTTTTATTTTTATTAGGGGTAATAGTTTTTTCTTTATTGGTTATATCTCTCTCTTTAAAAGCATTAACAACATACATTCAAACTCGTTTTACTCTAAAACTTGAATATTCTTTAGGACGTCGACTTTTATTTGGTTACCTGCATCAACCATATGAGTGGTTTTTGAATCGTAATAGTTCAGAGTTAGGAAAAAGCATTCTATCTGAGGTATATAGTGTTATAAAAGGTGGGTTTGCGCCTTTAATGACGGTAATAACACAAAGTATCGTTGCGGCAACAATTTTAGTACTTCTTTTATTGGTAAACACTTTTCTAGCTTTGATGGTTTTTATAACGCTGAGTTTTGCATATTTATTTATTTACAAAGTTTTGAAAAGACTTCTTTTGAACATTGGTCAGTCAAGATTTGATGCAAACCAAAAAAGATACAATATAATTAGTGAGATCTTCGGTGGTATCAAGGATATTAAACTAGGTGAGCTAGAGGAACTCTACTTAGACAGATTTTCAAGGCCATCTTTCGAATATGCAAAATCTAATACAGCCTCCCAAGTGATCAATCTCATGCCTCGCTTTGCGCTGGAGGCAATAGCCTTCGGCGGCATGCTTCTTATGATTTTATACATGATGGGTCGTGGTAGTGGACTTGGGGGTGTGTTACCCGTCATCGCTTTATATGCTTTAGCTGGTTATAGATTGATGCCTGCATTGCAACAAATTTATGAGGGATTCTCTAAATTAAGATTTTCGGTTCCAGCTATAGAAGCTTTACATAAGGATCTTATTGATTTGAAAGTTGCCCCTCCCGTTAACAATTTATCATCTTTTAAATTAGCAAAGTCTATTGAGTTAAAAGATATTACTTTTAGTTATCCAGAAACAGAAAAATACGCAATTAGTGGAGTAAGTCTGACTATACCTGCCCTAAGTACAATTGGTATCGTTGGCTCTACAGGAAGCGGAAAAACAACAATAGTTGATATTATTCTTGGTTTATTATCGGTAGATCAAGGAATACTCAAAATTGACGATCAAATTATCAACAATGATAACTTTCGTAAATGGCAAAAAATTATTGGTTACGTACCTCAGCAAATTTATTTATCAGATAGTACTGTGGCAGCTAATATTGCTTTTGGTTCAGATGCCAAAAATATAAATCAAGATGCGGTAAAGCACGCTGCAAAGATTGCTAATTTACACGATTTCATAATAAATCAACTTCCAGACGGTTATCAAACAACTGTTGGAGAACGGGGCGTTCGTTTATCAGGAGGCCAGCGTCAAAGAATTGGTATAGCAAGAGCTCTTTACCGAAGCCCTAAGGTGCTTTTCTTCGATGAAGCTACGAGTGCACTCGATAATCTAACAGAGCATGCAGTGATGGATGCAGTAAGAAGTTTAGAGCATAAAATAACTATTATTATGATTGCTCATCGTCTTAGTACAGTAAAACATTGTGATAAAATTTTTTTTCTAGAGAAAGGAAAAATTAAAGCTCAGGGCACTTATGATGAGCTGATGCAGCAAAATGAAATCTTCAGATCAATGGTAGAAAAATAAAAATGAAAAAAATACTTATAACTGGTGCAGAGGGATTTATTGGGTCTCATCTAACAGAATATCTAGTTCGTGAAGGCTTTAATGTTAAAGCTTTTGTCCTTTATAATTCATTCAATTCATGGGGTTGGTTGGATACACTCCCTAAAGATATAAAGGAAAATTTTGAGGTTTTTTGCGGCGATATAAGGGACCCTCATGGAGTAAAAGAAGCAATGAAAAATTGTGACACTGTACTTCATCTAGCGGCACTAATTGCAATTCCATATTCTTACCATTCCCCTGATACTTACATTGAAACAAACATTAAAGGTACTCTAAATGTATTACAAGCAGCACGTGATCTAGGTGTTAAGCGAATTATTCATACTTCAACAAGCGAAGTATATG
Organism: Porticoccus sp.; assembly: GCA_002685455.1. The sequence continues at coordinate 2,525 of NYXF01000082.1, forward strand.
GGACCGCAAATTTCGTACCAATAACTGAAGACCATCCTTTACTTGGGCAATCACCTTATTCTGCAAGTAAAATTGCTGCAGATCAACTTGCCTACTCTTTCTTTGCCTCTTTCGATCTTGATATTGTAATTGTTAGGCCCTTTAATACTTACGGCCCTAGACAGTCAGCCAGAGCAGTAATTCCAACTATTATTTCACAAATAGCTAGTGGAGAGAGAGAAATCAAATTGGGTGCAGTATCTCCTACGAGGGATTTTAGTTACATTTCAGATACTGTTGATGGATTTGTTACCGCCATGAAAAGTCATAAAGGTTCGGGGGAATTTATAAATCTTGGATCTAATTTTGAGATTTCGATCGGAGATACTGTTGACCTAATTGCAGAAATTATGCGCGCAGATATAAAGATTATAACTGATAAAAATCGATTGCGACCAATCAAATCTGAGGTCGATCGCCTTTGGGCTGATAATACAAAAGCAAAGCAAATTTTTGGTTGGTCTCCTAATTATACTGGTAGAGTTGGTCTTAAAAAAGGTCTGAAAGAGACGATAAAATGGTTTTCTGATCCAGAAAATATAAAAAATTATAAGACAAATATTTTTAATATCTAATGAAAAAAAAATACCTTCCTGATACTCATCAACCTGACAAAAAAATCCTCAAAGCACTCCAAAGCTTATTAGGTAAGAAAACTCGAGCTGTCCATGAACCGTACTTCGGTGGTAAAGAGAAAGTTTATATTGAGGATTGCATTGAGTCTACTTACGTCTCTTCATTAGGCGATTACGTTAACCGCTTCGAGAGAGAGTTAGCAGAGTATACTGGAGCTAAGCGCTCCATTGTTGTAGTTAATGGAACTGCGGCTCTTCAAGTGGCATTAAAGGTTGCCGGTGTTGCGGCAGGTGACGAGGTAATCATTCCATCACTAACATTTGTTGCAACAGCTAATGCAGTCCATTATGTCGGTGGAATACCACATCTTGCTGATGTTGAAGAGAGTACTTTAGGTCTAGATCCTTCAGCGCTACGTAGCTGGTTGAATAAATCTGCAGAGAAAACAACGGGTGGCTTCCGTAATAAAAAAACTGGTAGGCGTATTTCTACTCTAGTGCCGATGCATGCCTATGGCCACCCTTGCAATATCGATGGACTTCTTGCAGTTGCGAAAGACTTTCAATTAAGTTTAGTAGAGGATGCTGCAGAGTCTTTAGGAAGCTTTTATCAGAATCGCCACACGGGAACTTTTGGGAAACTTGGTACCTTAAGCTTTAATGGTAATAAGATTATTACAACAGGTGGCGGAGGCGCTATCTTAACTAATGATGAAAAACTAGCAGATTATACAAAGCACTTGGTTACTACAGCTAAAGTTCCTAATCAATTGAAAAGTACTCATGATGAAATAGGGTACAATTTTCGTATGCCAAATCTAAATGCTGCACTTGGTTGTGCGCAATTAGAACAATTACCTGATTTTTTGGCTTCAAAAAGACGCCTGTATGAGAGTTATAGAAACGCTATTTCTCATATTAAGAGCATAAGATTGATGTCAGAGCCTGCTGGTTGCGTTAGTAATTATTGGCTACAGACTATAATACTTAATAAAGAAATTTCTGATCAACTTGATAAAATTTTAGAGACAACCTGTAGGGCTGGAATCATCACTAGGCCCACTTGGGAGCTGATGCATAATCTAGAAATGTATAAATATAGTCCACGTGCGCCTCTGCCAGTATCGGAATCACTATCAAAACGGATCATAAATTTGCCAAGTGGAGTAAATTTAGTATGAAGATTGGTTATTTTGCTGATGGTCCATGGTCACATAAAGCTTTAGATAAATTGCTGGCTGATAAGACTATATTAATATCATTCATATGTGCCCGTTTCGATAAACCTGACCCAGTTTTAAGAAGTCTTGCTGCAGCTGCTAATATTCCATTTTTTGTAGAAAAAAATATAAATTCAGATAAATTTTTAGATACGATATCTGATTTTACAGTTGATATACATGTATCAATGTCGTTCAATCAAATCTTCCGTCAAAAGCTCATAAATCAACCATCATTAGGTACCATCAATTGTCATGCGGGTAAATTACCCTATTACCGGGGCAGAAATATACTAAATTGGGCACTAATAAATGATGAAAAAGAATTTGGTATTACTGTGCACTATATGGACAAAGGTATAGACACTGGAGATATTATCACTCAGTCGTTACTTCCCATCGACGACCAAGACACCTATAAAACTCTCTTAGTGCGAGCTTATGAAGGATGCGCGAATATCCTTTATGAGTCATTAAAGAAGATACAATCTGGTACTGCAAGACGTATTAAACAACAAAGTATTCACCCTATGGGATTTTATTGCACAGCAAGGGGTCCTGGTGACGAAGTATTAGATTGGAATCAATCATCTCGATCAATTTTTAATTTTGTTCGAGCTATTTGCCCACCTGGGCCAGCAGCAAGAACTGTGCTTAAAGATAGAGAAATCAAAATTAATCATATCGCTTTGCTTCCAAATGCATTAAAACATAAAGGGATTTGTGGGGCTGTTTTAGAGGTTGATGATGATGGATGGATTGTTAAAACTGCGGATTCATATGTTAAGGTCACTGATTGGGAAGCAGATTTAAAAATCTGCGTGGGAGATCGACTGAAATGACTACCTTGATCATTGCTGAAGTTGGTGTTAATCATAATGGAGATATGAATCTAGCAAGAAATCTTATTGAAGTAGCAGCTAATGTCGGTGCAGATTTTGTAAAATTTCAAACCTTTGAAGCTGATAGCCTAGTAACGAGGTCAGCATCAAAAGCTGCTTATCAAATTCAGTCGACCGACGCTAAACAAAATCAGCATGAGATGCTGAGAAGATTAGAGCTCAGCAAAGAGATGCATCATGAGCTTATTGAATATTCCAAAAGAAAAGAGATTGAATTTCTTTCAACAGGATTTGATATAGAAAGCCTTAAATTTCTTAACGAATTGGGTCTTAGATTCTTTAAAATTCCATCAGGTGAAATTACTAATCTTCCCTATCTACGATACATTGGGTCCTTAGGTAAACCTATAGTACTCTCAACTGGGATGTCGACTTTACATGAAATTCGTGATGCTCTTGAGATTTTAGAGGTTTCAGGCACACCTCGAAATAAAGTTACTGTTCTTCATTGTAATACAGAGTATCCAACGCCAATAGAAGATGTAAATTTGAATGCTATGACTAAAATCCGAGATACTCTTGATGTAAAAGTTGGTTATTCGGATCATACTCTTGGCATTGAAGTGTCAACTGCAGCTGTTGCTCTTGGTGCATCAATTATCGAAAAACATCTAACAATGAATCGTAATCTTCCAGGTCCTGACCATCTTGCAAGTCTGGAGCCTAAAGAATTTGAAGCTATGGTAAAAAGTATTAAAAATATTGAGAAGGCAATGGGCGATGGAATAAAAATACCTTCACCAAGCGAAGAAAAGAATATTGTGATTGCGAGAAAATCGTTAGTTGCAAAAAAATCGATTTATGCAGGCGAAGAATTCACACCTTACAATGTTACTACTAAAAGACCGGGTAATGGAATTTCACCAATGAATTGGGATAAAGCAATGGGTCAAATAGCACCGCGTGATTTCATAGAGGATGAGTTGATTGAGTTATGAAAAAGGTATGTGTTGTTTCAGGTAGCCGTGCTGAATATGGTCTTTTAGTTGGCATAATAGAAAAAATCGATAAATCTAAAATATTAGGTTTACAGCTTGTAATAACTGGCACGCATCTATCTTCAGATTTTGGTTATACAGCATCTGAAATCGAGGCAGATGGCTTTCAAATTGATCATCGAATAGAGACACTTCTGGTATCGAATACATCAGTTGGTGTGACAAAATCCCTTGGCAGGGGAATAATTGGATTTGCTGATGCTTTAGCTAAATTAAAGCCAGATTTGCTTTTAGTTCTTGGTGATCGTTTTGAGATTTTTGCTGCTGCTTCTGCTGCAATGATTGCCTGTATTCCTATTGCACATTTACATGGAGGAGAAATAACTGAAGGCGCTTTTGACGAAGCTATACGTCATTCCATTACAAAGATGTCACACATACATTTTGTAGCTGCACAGGACTATCAGCGACGCGTTATTCAGCTTGGTGAAAACCCTGATAATGTTCATCTTGTTGGAGGTTTAGGAGTAGACAGTATAAACCGTCAGAAATTACTATCATCCTCTGAAATACAGGAAGCACTTGGTTTAAAGTTTGGAGAAAAAAATTTACTAATTACTTTTCATCCTGTCACACTTGAATTAAGTAGCAATGAGTATCAAATGTCAGAATTACTTTTGTCACTGGCATCATTAAAGAATACACAGCTGATATTTACAATGCCCAATGCAGACACTGGTGGGCTAAGATTAACTAAACAAATAAAAGAATTCGTTAGTATGCGAACTAATGCATATTTTTTTGAATCACTCGGCCGACTCAGATACCTATCATGCGTTAATTATATGGACGGGGTGATAGGTAATTCATCTAGCGGCCTTCTAGAGGTACCAACTTTTAAAAAGGGAACAATTAATATAGGTAGTCGCCAAAAAGGTAGATTAAAAGCATCAAGTGTGATTGATTGTGAACCGGATCACTTATCTATTAATCGGGCAATAGAAACACTTTATTCATCAGGGTTCCAATCGAAATTGAAGGCTACTGAAAATCCATATGGAAAAGGCGGAGCTAGTGAAACTATTGTTGATATTCTAGAAAAAATAGACTTCGATATTTCTGTAAAGAAAATTTTTTATGATTTAAGTTAGGTTTTCAAAGTAAATGTAACTATAAAATAGGGTTAATTAATGATTAATGACATCGGTATAGAGGAATGGCGTAAAGCAGTTTTATCAGCTAACTCTAATATTCAGCAAGTAGTTAAAAATTTGAATGATGTAGCAATTCAAATAACTTTGATAGCTGACGATAATGGTGTTTTGATCGGAACTGTTTCAGACGGAGACATACGAAGGGGGTTACTTAAGGGTTTGCATATGAATAGCTCTATTGAATCCATAATTAATAAAAATCCATTTGTAGTTCCGGAAACCTTTGATCGTAAGCTCGTTCCAGAACTTATGCAAGTCAATAAGATTAAACAAATTCCTGTAGTTGACAGCACTGAACGATTGGTCGGCCTATATTTGTGGGACCAAGTTGCCATTCCTGCAAATAGAAAAAATCTAATGATTATTATGGCTGGAGGTAAAGGTACGCGTCTACGGCCCCATACTGAAAACTGCCCTAAACCTATGCTTAAGGTGGATGGTAAGCCTATGTTGCAACATATTATCGAGCGAGCAAAAACAGAAGGGTTCAGCGAATTCCTAATTTCTGTTCACTATCTACATCATATTATTGAAGACTATTTTGGTGCAGGTGAAAAATTTGGTGTTAAGATTGGATATCTTCGGGAAGAATCTCCCTTAGGAACAGCTGGAGCTTTATCTCTACTTAATCTTTCATCTGAGCAGCCATTTGTTGTTACCAACGGAGATGTTATTACCGATATTCGCTATGGTGAGGTTTTAGATTTTCATAACCGATATCAAGCAATAGCAACAATGGCTGTAAGCCTTTTCGAATGGAAGCACCCATTTGGTGTTGTGCAAATGAATGGGGTGGATATAACAGGTTTTGAAGAAAAACCTGTTTTACGAAGCCACATTAATGCGGGTGTTTATGTTCTTTCACCCAAAGCCTTAAAAGAATTAGATGACGGAATGTTCTGTGATATGCCTAGTTTGTTCAAAAAATTACAAACAAAAAATATGCCCATAGTCGCCTATCCTATGCATGAGCCATGGTTGGACGTAGGGCGGCCAGAAGATTTAAAAAAAGCAATATTAGATAAATAGATGGATATTAAAAAATAATGTTCAGATGTAAGAATTGCTTGAATGCCTCGACAAGGCCTCGTATCAAATTTGATAATCGCGGTTGGTGTAATGCATGTCAGTGGATGGAGGAAAAAAAAACACTCAATTGGGCAGATCGAGAAAATCAACTCAGAGAATTATTGAATCGACATCGCGGCAATTCACATTATGACTGTATTGTTACTGTAAGTGGTGGAAAAGATGGCTCTTATGTGGCTCATACTTTAAAAAATCGCTATGGCATCAACCCACTTTGTTTGACTATTAGACCTCCTATGCCAATGAAAATTGGAGACGAAAATTTATTATCATTTATCAATAGCGGTTACGAGCATATACACGTATCTACTAATAGGGAAGCAATGCGAAAATTAGATAAAATCGGCTTTCTCGAGTATGGTCAAGGTTACTTTGGTTGGTTAATATCAATAGATACTGCAGTAATGCGTTTTGCTTCTACATACGGAATTAATTTAATATTTAAAGCGGAAGACGGTGAAATAGAATACGGTGGAAGCACAGAGAAAAAAAATACCGCTTTATATGATATAGAATACATAAAAAGAGCTTATTTAAGTGAAGCACATGATCATGTCTTAGATTTATCTGGTCTGTCCAAACAAGATAGATATCCTTTTGAGTTTCCAACGGATCAAATTGATAGTATAAAAGATATTGAGTTAACTCATTTAAGTTACTATGAAAATTGGGATCCATATAGAAATTATCTTATAGCTAAAGAGCACTGTGGTTTGAAAGAGCTGGATGAAGGTTCATCCGGAACTTTCACAAATTTTGCACAAAATGATCAAGAGTTAGCATCCCTTCATTACTATTTGATGTACTTAAAATTTGGATTCGGCAGAGCAACTCAGGATGCTGGCATAGAGATAAGGCGTGGAGCAATGTCTCGTGAACAAGCTGTTAATCTTGTTAGTCTTTATGATAATCAGCCGCCAATTAATAGCTATCAAAAATATGCAGACTACTATGAAATTTCTTTGAGTGAGTTTCATGAAACACTAGATAAGTTTGCTAATAAAGATCTTTTTAGAAAGGTTGGTGATTCTTGGGAACCTCTCTTTACCGTAGAATGAAATAAATGAAAAAAATTATTATTGTAGATTACGGCATGGGCAATTTATGGTCTGTGGTCAATGCACTTAAGTATCTTGAGGCAGATTGTGTTGTTAGCAATAGACCTGATTTAATAAAAAATGCAGATACCATAATACTTCCTGGGGTGGGATCATTTAAAAATGCAATAGCTGCACTTAGACAAAAAAGTTTGATTGATCCATTACGTGAGGCTGTCGAAGTAAAAAAAAGAAAAATATTGGGAATTTGCTTAGGTTTTCAGCTAATGACCGAATCAAGCAGCGAGGACGGCTATACAGCCGGCCTTAATTTTATTAATGGAAATGTTAAGCGTTTTGAATCTGATGAAATGCGAGGAGAAAAAGTCCCTCACATTGGTTTTAATCGAGTAAATATGCCCAATAATGAAGGAATATTTTTAAATTTCGGTAAAAAAGCAGATTTTTATTTTGTTCATTCTTATAGACTAATCCCGCATCAATTAAGCGGGCAGATAGCCACATGTAATCATGGAATCAAGTTTGTTGCAGCTTATCAAAATGAGAATATTTTTGGTACACAATTTCATCCAGAAAAAAGCCAAACCAATGGCCTCATTTTACTGAGAAACTTTTTGGCGATTTAAGTTATGCTAAAAAAAAGAATAATATTCACGCTACTTTATGATAGTGGTAACTTTATGTTGAGTCGCAATTTTCGACTCCAGCAAGTCGGCAACTTGACCTGGCTACAACGTAATTATAACTTTTCTCATATAGCTTTCTTCATTGATGAACTAATTATACTTGATGTAAGTCGCGGTGAACGCAATACTGATAATTTTTGTGAAACCCTAAAAAAACTCACTAGCGATTGTTTTGTGCCAATTGCTGCTGGAGGGGGAGTACGCTCAATAGATTATGCCAGAAGATTGTTAAGATCAGGAGCTGATAAGATTGTGATCAACACTCCATTATTTGAGGATCAGGATTTAGTTAGAGATCTTGTGAAAGAATTTGGACAACAATGTGTGGTTGGCTCTGTTGATATTAAGAGAGACAACTCAAGCCAATATCATATATACACAAACAATGGAAAAAATAAGATAGAAGAGAAACCTGTAGATGCCTTAAAATCAGTTACAAAACAGTGGATAGGGGAATTATACTTAAACTCTATTGATCAGGATGGAACTGGTCAAGGTTATGATTTAGCATTACTAGATCAAATACCCACTAGTTGCTCAGTACCAATTATTATTGCTGGTGGTGTAGGTAACAGCAATCATCTGGCGGAGGGGTTTGCGGAAAAAAAAGTTGATGCAGTTGCAACAGCACATTTATTTAACTTTATTGGTAATGGTCTACAAAGTGCTCGAGAAGCATTGCTAACTCAGGGCGCACAACTTGCAGTTTGGCCAGATGTATCCGAGTCTTTTCTTCAAAAAAATAAAGATGAAACTAAATCATGATCAAGCGCCTCCTTGTGGTTGGTTATGGTAGTATTGGCAGGCGCCATGTACGCATTTTAAGAAAAATGATGCCTGAGGCTGATATTCGTGTGATGCGTCACAAACCTTATGATGGAAACATAGAATTTGTAAATGGAGTATTCAGCAATTTAAAAGACGCATGTGTCTTTTCTCCTCAGGCAGCAGTTATAGCTAACCCAGCTCCTTTTCACATTAACGATGCAATATCTCTTGCAAATATAGGTTGTCATCTTCTTATAGAAAAACCTATTTCTGATAAAACTGACAATGTTGAAGAGCTTATTAAGCTAGCAAGAAGGCGCAATATAATTTTACAGATTGGGTATAATTTGCGCTTTCTTCTTTCTCTTGAGTATTTTCGAAATAAAATTCAGAGCGGTTCAATAGGAAGGATACTTTCTGTGCGATCTGAAGTAGGTCAATACCTTCCTTCGTGGCGTCCAGATGGTGACTATACAAAACATGTCTCTGCACAAAAAAAGCTAGGTGGAGGGGTTTTATTAGAGCTTAGCCATGAAATTGACTACCTGAGATGGATTTTTGGTGAAATAGAATGGGTGAGTGCATGGTATGGAAAACAAGGAAATTTAAAGATAGATGTAGAAGATACTGCTCTGCTTAGGCTGGGTTTTAAAACTGAAACGTCGAAAGCTAACAATATAGCATCTTTAAATATTGATTTTTTACGGCAAGATAAGACGCGAGCTTGTATTGCGGTTGGGGAGCTTGGGTCGCTACGTTGGGATGGCATTACAAATAAGGTAGATAAATTTCAAGCAGATAATAGTGAGTGGCAAACTATATATAATTATATCGAAAAGCACGATGACAGCTATAATGCTCAATGGAAAAACTTTTTTCAATGTATAAAAACTGGCAGTACACCACGAGTAACAGGTGAGGATGGACTTGCTGTCCTTCATATCATCAAGGCAATATATGCCTCAAAAATTGCTAAAGGAGTTCAAGTTGCTATTGAATAAAAATATTAAAATTGAATTTCATACTAAAAGTTCAATTTATATATGAATGCTATTGCATTTATCTTTGCTCGAGGCGGTTCCAAGGGGCTTCCAGGAAAGAATATACTCCCATTAGCCGGAAAACCCCTAATTGCTTGGGCAATCGAGCATGCAAAAGCAATTGAACGCATACAAAGGATTGTTGTCTCGACAGATTCAAAAGAGATTGCCGAAGTCGCATTAAAATATGGAGCAGAAGTACCTTTTCTTCGTCCCGCTGAGTTAGCTCATGACGATAGTCCTGAGCTAGACTCTTGGCATCATGCCCTCAAATTCATCTTGGCTAAAGAGGGCGAGCTACCCGATGTAATGGTCTCAGTGCCAGTCACAGCACCTTTACGCATACCTTTAGATATTGAAAGATGTCTTGATTCTTATCAAAAGCATGATGTTGATACGATAGTTACCGTAACTGAAGCGCATCGCAATCCTTATTTTAATATTGTTAAAGAAAACTTAAATGGCACCTTAGAATTAGTTATTCAGCCGGATATTAGTGTCTCTAGGCGGCAGGATGCCCCTAAAACATATGATATGACAACTGTGGCATATGTAACCGACCCAAAATTTATTATCTCAAAAAACTCAATCTTCGCTGGAAGAGTAAAAGCAGTTCATGTTCCTCCAGATAGAGCTATTGATATTGACACTATGCTAGATTTTAAGATTGCAGAATTTATTTTTCATCAAGGTCGAAAAAAATGAAAACACTTAAAAATTTAAGCGATATGTCTGATCGACGAGCTCTCATTACAGGTGGAGCTGGCCATTTAGGTCAATTAATGGCTGACACCTTAGCTGAACTTGGAGCAGATATAATCTTACTTGATTTACCAGGGTCAAATTTCTCTGAAATTCAAGATCGTTTGATAAAGAAATGGAATACTGACCCACAAATTATAGCTTGTGACTTAGAGTTGGAAGAGGATCGCATGTCTGTAATTGACAAAATCAAATCAGATGGAAAAGGTTTAAGCTGTCTTATAAATAATGCAGCTTTGGGAGGTACAGCAAAATTAGATGGTTGGATTTCTGATTTTGAGGATCAATCACTTGAAACTTGGAATCGTGCTTTGGAGGTTAACCTTACTGCGCCTTTTCATCTTTCTCAAGCATTTTCCCCAGAGTTGAGATACGCTAAAGGTGGCAATATTATTAATATCACTTCTATCTATGGACAATTAGGACCAGATTGGCGTTTATATGAAGGAGTCAATATGGGAAATCCAGCTGCCTATGGGGCAAGCAAAGGTGGTCTATCCCAAATGACAAGATGGTTGGCAACAACACTAGCGCCAGAAATTAGAGTAAACGCTATCTCACCTGGAGGTATATTTCGGAATCAACCACAAAAATTTGTAGAACGATATATAAAAAAAACACCACTAAAGAGAATGGCATCGGAAGATGACTTCCGTGGAGCTGTAGCATATCTTGCATCAGACTTATCTGCCTATATGACCGGTCAGATTATTGGTATTGACGGTGGTCTGAGTTCACTGTGTTAAACAATAAGTTGGCGCAAATTATGAGTACTGATGAAAAAAAATTTATAGATTTGTCAAGAGAAAATTCATTTACCAATGAGGTAATAATTGTTGATGGACAAGCTCGTTCTGGAAAAAATATGGTGGCTATCCTTTTGACCACTATGGCTAGAGTCGAAAAAATGAGATTAAACAGTCAAATGGATAATATTCCAAGATTCTTCGGCTTAGGAAAAATGACAGAAGATGCAGCGATAATTGCTCTTAAAACGGAGCTCGATGAAAATATATATTATAACTCAATCTCTAGAGACGTTAACTTTCGCCTAAGTGACTATACTGGGGTCCTAAAGCAAGGAAAAAGATGGCTGTATATAAAAAGACTTTTTCAAGGTGCTGACGATGATGCAATAAAGCGAATCAAAAAAGAAAATCCAATTTTTCAAGAAATGACACATGATGGAATTCAGTATATTAATCTTTATTTCAAAGTTCTAGGAGATCGCTTAAAATTTATTCATGTGCTTCGCCATCCAGTAAATAATATTTTCGAGCAAAATAATCGCGACTTTGGGACTCGAATTGGAAAAGATCCAAGAGAATTACAGCTGACATTTAAATGGAAAAAAGATGTTATTCCTTTGATGGCGGTAGGTTACGAGGAGCTTTGGATCAAAGGTTCTCCGCTAGAAAAATTAGTGGTGATAGTAGATGCAATGTTTCGAAAAAATATAGCCTCCATTCAAAGTTTGTCTGAGCTGCAAAAAAAGCAAATTTTACTTTTGAGTTTTGATCATTTTGTAAAAAACCCTAAGCAAGATTTACTTAGGCTTGAGGAGTTTATTGGCCAAACATTCGGTAGTCAGTGCTCTCGTATTTTGCGTAGGGAAAATTGCCCAAGAGAGGTTCCAGCAGACCAAATAAAAGAGCGATATGAAGTTATTCATTCTTGTATTAAAGGTTCATATAAGGAACTTTTTGAAAAAATGATAGAAGATTACGATCAAACAATTACAGAGCTAGTGCTATAGAATTTAAATACATACCTTAATTCGAGAAATTTCCGTATTTGCTTTCTTTAAAAGTTAAGGATTAAATTTTTTAATGAAAAATATTTATTATGAATAAATCTGTATATGTAGGTATGAGTGCTGATCTTATACATCCAGGACATCTTAATATCATCCAAAGAGCCGCTGAGCTTGGAGACGTGACAGTGGGTCTTCTAACTGATAGCGCTATCGCAAGTTATAAAAGACTACCATACATGTCATATGATCAAAGAAAGATAGTTCTAGAAAATCTCAAGGGCGTTGGACGTGTAGTCCCTCAGACGACATTAAATTATACCACTAATTTGCAAAAATACAGACCAGACTTTGTCGTCCATGGAGATGATTGGAGGGAGGGTATTCAGAGTCAGGTTCGCAAGCAAGTTATCTCAGCTTTATCTGAATGGGGTGGTGAATTGATCGAAGTTCCATATACTGATGGAATTTCATCTACTAAGCTAAATAAAGCACTAAAAGAAATAGGCACAACCCCTGACCTCCGACGTAGGAAATTAAGGCGTTTATTAAATGCAAAGCCGTTGTTACGATTTATAGAAGCACATAATGGCCTAACTGGATTAATTGCAGAAAATATAAGTATCGACACTGATAATAAGAAAAAAGAATTTGATGGCATGTGGGGGAGCAGCCTCACCGAGTCAACAGCGAAAGGGAAACCTGATATTGAAGCTGTTGATGTCACGTCTCGCACACAAACTTTACATGACATCATGGAAGTCACAACTAAACCATTAATTTACGATGCTGATACTGGTGGAAAAATTGAGCACTTTGAATTCACTATTCGTACATTGGAGCGCTTAGGTGTTTCAGCTGCCGTGATCGAAGATAAAGTAGGCCTAAAAAAGAACTCTCTTTTTGGAAATGATGTTTTTCAGAGCCAAGATACCATCGAGGGATTTTGCGCTAAATTAAAAGCCGGAAAATCATCTCAAATCACTGATAGTTTTATGATTATTGCCAGAATTGAGAGTTTAATTCTCGATGCAGGAATGCAGGATGCGGTGGCTCGAGCAGAAGCTTATATAAAAGCAGGAGCTGATGGTATAATGATTCACAGTCGTCATAAAGACCCCGCCGAAATTTTTGAATTTTGTAAAATTTACCAAGGTTTTTTAAACAGAGTTCCCCTTGTAGTGGTCCCATCCAGTTATAACTCTGTTACGGAAGAGGAACTTCAAGCTCTGGGTGTAAATATTGTTATATATGCCAATCAGCTTTTGCGAGCTGCCTATCCTGCAATGGAAAATACGGCTCGTTCAATACTAAAATATGGTCGCTCTTTAGAGGCAGATTCTGAGCTTCTCTCTATCGGAAGCGTCTTAGAGTTAATTCCTGGGACAAAATAATGATCGATCCAGCTGAGCTCTTTAAAATTTTTCGTAGCGAGGGTTTAACTTTTTTTTGCGGGGTGCCCGATTCTCTTTTGAAAGAATTTTGTGCTTATATTACAAAACATAGAAATCCTGAAGAGCACGTAATCACTGCAAATGAGGGCAATGCTATAGCTTTGG
>NYXF01000083.1 GCA_002685455.1 Porticoccus sp.
CCAACAGAATAAGGTGGGAAGTTATAATGAAGCATGAAAGGGTCCTCTCGTTTGCCCTCGAGCGCATCAATTAATTGCACATCTCTCATTGACCCGAGAGTTGTTGTAACTAACGCTTGAGTTTCTCCCCGGGTAAACAAAGCTGTTCCATGAGCCTTTGCAAGAAGGCCAGTTTCTACATTAATTACTCTGACAGTCTTACTGTCTCTGCCGTCAATCCTTGGTTCGCCCCTTGTAATTCGACCACGAACTATTTTTTTCTCAAGTTTTTTAAAGCCGTCTCGTACATCTTCCTCGCTGATATCGTCAATTTCATTGACCAGATTCATTGCGTCAGCTTTAAGAACATCTAATTGCGAAACTCGATCTTGTTTATCAATAGTACGGTAAGCATGATCAAGATCATTTCCAATTTTTTCATTTAGAGCTTTTGCCAGCTCTGAGTTCTCTGAGGCAGGCTTCCAGTTCCAACTTGGTTTAGATACTGAATCGGCTAAATCAGAAATAACTTTAATCACGGTCTGCATCTCTTGATGCGCAAATAGCACTGCTCCCAGCATAGTATCTTCAGGAAGCTCACTTGCCTCAGACTCTACCATCAGCACAGCATCTTGAGTACCAGCTACTACCATATCCAATTCTGATTCAGCTAATTCAGAGTAAGTAGGATTAAGCATGAAGCCTATATCTGACTTGTATCCAACACGAGCACCACCTACAGGGCCATTAAATGGAATTCCAGATATTGATAAGGCTGCTGAAACGCCAATCATAGCTACGATATCTGGATCAATATTTTTTTCAGCAGAAATGACGGTACAAACTACTTGTACTTCGTTCTTAAAACCATCCGGAAAAAGTGGCCTAATCGGTCGATCAATTAGGCGGGATGTGAGTGTTTCTTTCTCGTTAGGTCGACCCTCACGTTTAAAAAATCCACCGGGAATTTTACCGGCTGCATAAGCTTTCTCAATATAGTGGACACCTAAAGGAAAAAAATCTTGTCCATCTTTGGCTTCTTTATTTGCTACAACTGTACAAAGCACAGAAGTTTCATTCATGGTGCATAAAACCGCAGCTGTTGCTTGACGTGCAATACGTCCAGTTTCAAGTGTTACAGTATGATTTCCATACTCGAATGTTTTTATTACAGGTCTCATATAATTATATTCCTAATGGTTTTCCGAATCATAAAGCTTTTGAGTTACCCAAAACAGACTGTTAGTGTTACCAATAAGCACTCAATATAATAATACTTTGTAAAAAAAATTATTTTTAAGCTAATTATAGATAACTCGATCAGCGATTAGATATAAGGATATCTCGTCAACTTCCTTTTATTTTAAGCATTTCAGACAGACTATGCCAAAACACTCTTATCTCCGTAACTCAAGCTTTTTAATAAGCTGTGCATAACGTGCAATATCTTTAATTTTTAAATAATCAAGCAGCTTTCTCCGTTGATTTACCATACGAATTAATCCACGGCGTGAGTGATGATCTTTCTTGTGATCACTGAAATGGCCCTGAAGTTTATTGATATTTGCTGTTAATAAGGATATCTGCACTTCTGGTGAGCCTGTATCATTTTTAGTTGTAGAGTTTTCTTCCACTATTACACTTTTTTCTTCTGGACTTAACATATATATCTCCAATATGCTGTTTAAAAGGTAAGGTGCCCATGCATATTTACAGGTACCCAATTAACTACATCTTACACTAAATCAAACTATTAAACGTTTTGGCGTGATTTTTCCATCGGCAAACACCTCAGCAACACCTATAAATGACCCTTCTTGTTGGAAAACGCGCACTATATCTCCTTCTTTGCAGTCGCGAAATACCTGAGGTTGTTTTACAGGTTGTCCTTGACAAAAATTAAAAGTTGCGTTTTCAGTTAGGTGCACCTCAGGTAAGTGCTGAATGCCAGAATCAACTGGCTTCAGAAGCGAATCCAATTTATTTACAGAGTCTGAATCCTTTATTAGTTCTAATTCTTTCTGTGTTATTGAATCATTTTCATTAAATCTACCTACAGCCCTTCTATGTAACTTTGACACGAAGGCGCCATATCCTAATGAATCGCCAATGTCTTCAGCTAGACTCCTAATATAGGTACCTTTACTGCAATGAATTTCTAAATCTAATTCCGGAAAGCTACCAGAGCGAAAATCAACAGTTTCTAATGAATATATTTCAACATTTCTTGCTTTTCTATCTACGCTTATACCCTTACGAGCAAGATCATAGAGACGTACTCCCTCATGTTTGAGTGCAGAGTACATTGAAGGAACTTGAAGAATTTTTCCACGAAACATTTTCAAGGTATCATTTATTTCTTTTATACCCAATTTTTCAGCGCCTTTTTTTGATATAATATGACTTCCAGCATCGCCGCTAGAAGTTGAAATTCCAAATTTAAATGTCGCAGTATATTTTTTATCGGCATCCAAAAGAAACTGGCTAAACTTTGTTGCTTCACCAAAACAAATTGGCAAAACTCCTGTAGCCAAGGGATCGAGGCTTCCAGTATGACCCGCCTTTGCTGCTCCATATATATATTTTACTCTCTGTAAGGCACCGTTTGAAGAAATATCCAATGACTTATTTAGCAAAAAAATTCCATTTACTTGACGTCCTTTGTTGCGTCGCCCCAATATTAGTTATCCTTCTCGAAATCTTTTTTATTTTGGTTTAATGTAGATTTTTTTTGTTCATCCAATTGTATGGATTTTTCTATGAGGGCGGCTAAATCATGACCTTTTTTACCTGTATTATCATAGATGAATTTAATTTTTGGAACTATCCTTAGTTGCATTCCAGTAGCAATCTTGGTTCTCAAAAACCCTGCTGCACCATTTAAAACTTCAGTAACATCTCTTCCTTGCTCCTCTGATATAGACCCAACAAATGTTACAAAAACTTTTGCATTACTGAGATCTCGGCTGACCTCTACACTTGTAATATTTGTCATCTTTAATCTGGGATCTCTTATTTCGTTGCGAATTAATTGAGATAATTCTCTTTGAATAGCGTCTGATACTCTATCTTTTCGAGTGAACTCTCTTGGCATAAATCTTTACCTTTTTATAACTTTCGAGCTATTTCTGTAATCTCATAAACTTCGATTTGATCACCAGCTTTAATGTCATTGTAGTCCTTTACACCAATCCCACATTCAACACCATTTCGAACTTCACTTGCCTCATCTTTAAATCGTCTCAATGATTCCAACTCTCCCTCATAGATGACTATATTATCTCTTAAAACACGAATTGGTTTATTTCGAAATACCGAACCTTCTATCACCATACAACCAGCAATGGCTCCAAATTTAGGTGATCCAAAAATATCTCTGACTTCAGCAATACCAAGGATAACCTCACGTTTTTCTGGAGACAGCAAACCCCCTAAAGCTTGCCGTATATCGTCTAAAACATTATATATAATACTGTAGTACCTTAAATCAAGGCCTTCATATTCCGACAAACGACGCGCAGAATTATCTGCTCTAACATTGAAACCTATAACTGCAGCATGTGATGATATTGCTAGATTGATATCAGACTCACTTATTCCTCCAACGCCTGAATATATAATTTCAACCTCTACTTCATCATTACCCATTTCTTTAACAGCAGTAATTATGGCCTCTAGGGATCCTCTTACATCTGTTTTAATAACAACGGGCAACCTACTTTTTTCTTCACCTCCATCAAACTGAGAAAACATTTCTTCCAGTTTTGTAGATTTTTTTAAGTGGGCACTTTCATTTCTGGTTTTGTTTTGTCTAACTTCCGCTAATTCCCTAGCCTTCTTTTCATTATCAACTACGAGGAATTGGTCACCTGCAGCTGGCGGTGTGTCTAAGCCTAAAATTTCGACTGGAATAGAAGGTCCAGCATCTTTTGCTTCTTTTCCAGACTGATCATTCATTGCGCGAACACGTCCAACACTCTCGCCTGCAAGAACGTAATCACCCTTAATGAGCTTCCCTGACTGAACCAGAATAGTCGCAACGGTACCACGTCCTTTCTCCAACCTAGATTCAATAACAACACCTCTCGCGGGTGCTGTATGAGATGCGCTTAACTCAAGAAGCTCTGCTTGCAGAAGGATCGCCTCTATTAAGTTATCTATACCTTCACCTGTTTGTGCTGAGACCTCAACAAACTGGGTGTCACCGCCCCACTTCTCAGAAATTACTCCTACAGCTGACAACTCATTAGTCACTTTCTCAGGATCAGAGCCTTCTTTATCGATTTTATTTATAGCTACAATAAGAGCTACATCTGCTGAACGAGCATGTTGAATAGCCTCCTCAGTTTGGGGCATAACTCCATCATCTGCTGCGACAACTAAAATAATTACATCTGTACTTTTTGCACCACGTGCGCGCATTGCTGTGAAAGCTGCATGCCCTGGTGTATCCAAAAAGGTTACCATACCTTTTGGAGTGCTCACATTATATGCACCAATATGCTGAGTAATACCTCCTGCCTCACCTGAAGCAACACGACTTTTTCTTATATAGTCGAGCAATGATGTCTTACCGTGATCAACATGGCCCATAACTGTTACGACTGGCGCCCTTGGTCTTAAAATTTCATGGGAATTTAATTGTAAGTTATCTATTAGTGCTTCTTCCTCTTTTGTCTCAGAAAGAGCAACAGCGTTATGACCTAGTTCCTCAATAACAAGGATTGCAGTATCTTGATCTAAAGCTTCATTAATTGAAACATTGGATCCTAAGTTCATCAATGTCCTTAAAACGACGTTTGCTTTGACAAAGATTTTTTGTGCCAAATCAATAACTGAAATTTCTTTCGGAACCTCTACAGTATAAATAGTTTTTTTTGTAGGTTTTTTGAAAGTATGGACATTTTTAATTTTTGCGACCTTGGTGCTAGTTCGCAGACGAGGCTTTTTCTCTTCTTCTGATTCGTCATCGACCGCCTTTAACAAATCGATAATTTTTTGCTTTGATTCTTTTATTGATGCTCGTTTTTTTGGCTTTTTTAGGTCCTCTTCTTTATCATCATCAATTGGTACAGTAGTATAATTTTTTTGGTGTTTTTTTGGTTTTTCTTGCTCAATAATACTTTTATCTAGGACAGGTAAATCAGTTTTCTTTTTTGACTCTATTGGTGTTTTTAGGTTATTAGGTTTTTCATTTTGAGTTTCATCAACTAAATTTTTTTCTGACGCTCTTTCGCTATCATCATCTAGTTTTTTATTAGCAATAATAGAGGCTTGACGTTTATCTTCGGAACCAGCCGGAGCTGAGTCTGATAATTTGTTTTCATCATTAGGTTGGTTTATTTTGGATAATTGATCCTCATCGGGCTTCACATAGGTTCTTTTTTTTCGCACCTCAACATTAACTGTTTTTCTTCCAGCACTCGTTTTTAGAGTGCTAAGAGTCTTCCTTTTAAGCGTAATTTTTTTTGGATCTCTAGATTTATCATTATGCAAGCTTTTAAGATAGGCTAATAATATTTGTTTTTCCTCATCACTCACAATCGCGTCAGCATGATCTTGAGTAAGGCCAGCCCCCTTCATTTGATTAAGAAGACTTTCTACAGGTGTTCCAACAGCTTTGGCAAGTTCGCTTACGATAACGTTAGCCATTAATATTCCTCAATTTAAACTATTCAAGTAAACTCTTATTTTTGGTCAACAAACCAAGGAGCACGTGCTGTCATAATTAATTCAGCTGCTCTTTTTTCATCGATATTATCTATATCTAATAAGTCATCAACCGCCAGTTCTGCTAAATCTTCCATTGTAATGATACCTGAAGTAGCTAATTTAGCTGCAAGCTTCTGATCCATCCCATCCATACTAAGTAAATCCTCTGCAGGTTTTTGGGATGTCTCTTCAGGAGCTAAGGCCATAGTCAGCAGAGCATCCTTAGCTCTTGCTCTAAGCTCTTCAACTAAATCTTCATCGAACCCATCTATGTTTGCCATCTCTTCTATTGGCACATAGGCTACCTCGTCAAGAGAAGCAAATCCTTCCTCAGCAAGGACTGTTGCAATATCTTCATCTATATCTAGCTTTTCTTTAAATAAATCAATCAAGGTAAGCACTTCTTTATTCTGTTTTCCTATAGCTTCATCAGTTGTCATGACACTTATTTTCCAGCCAGTTAACTCAGACGCTAGTCGAACATTTTGTCCGCTTCTTCCAATAGCCATTGCCAAAGAACTCTCTGAAACAGCTACATCCATCGAATTTGATTCTTCGTCTACAACTATCGACTCAACTTCAGCTGGCGCCATTGAATTTATAACAAGCTGTGCTGGATTATCATCCCATAAAACTATATCAATTCTTTCGCCATCAAGTTCATTAGAGACGGCTTGAACTCTTGCTCCTCTCATACCTACGCATGCGCCAATAGGATCAATTCTGCCATCGTTAGTTTTCACAGCAATTTTCGCACGTGAGCCCTGATCTCTAGCAGCTCCACGAATTTCAATTACCTGCTCAGCTATCTCTGGGACTTCGATACTAAATAATTCTGTCAACATTGCATTGCATTTACGACTGAGAAAAAGCTGTGGCCCTCTATTTTCTGAATTTATCCCTTGCAATATAGCTCTAACTCTATCGTTCACTCGAAAAACTTCGCGGCCTACTAATTCTTCACGTGGTAAAATTCCTTCAGCGTTATTTCCTAGATCAACAAGAACATTATCTCTTGTAACTTTTTTTACAGTTCCGCTTACTAGCTCTCCGACTTGATCGATAAACATCTCTACGACCAATGCCCTTTCAGCATCTTTTACTTTCTGAACAATAACTTGTTTGGCTGTTTGAGCAGCTATGCGACCGAATCCAACATCTTCAATTTTTTCCTCGAAAATATCGCCAGCTTTGAGGCTAGAATCTTTTTCATGCGCCTCTTCAAGGGTAAACTGAGTACCTAGTTCAGCCATAGTATCGTCATCAATGATGTCCCACCATCTAAAAGATTCGTAATTACCTGTTTCGCGATCTATAGTTACGCGTATATTAGAATCTTCGTCGTAACGTTTTTTTGTCGCTGTTACTAGTGCGGACTCTATAGCTTCAAATATAACTTCGGGTGATACACCCTTCTCATTTGATACGGCTTCTGCCACCATCAGGATCTCTTTATTCATTTTTTAGCCTCATAACTACCCTCAAAATTTGGAATAATATTCGCTTTTTCAATATTTTGAATCGAGAAAATAAATTCTTGACCTTCGGACATCAGCAAAATTTTTTCTCCCTCAACACCATCTAATAGTCCTTTAAAATTTCTCCTACCAGCAAAAGGTAAACGGAGCCTCAAGGAAATCTCGCTTCCTCTGAACTGGTTATATTGATCCAGTGTAAAAAGAGGTCTATCCATACCTGGAGAAGATACCTCGAGTGTATATCCATCAGCTATTATATCTTCTACGTCCAGCAAACTTGCTACTTGGCGACTTACCTTTTCGCAGTCTTCTACAGTAATAGGATCCTTATCAATGTACAACCTCAAGATAGTGTTTCTTCTAGAGGGTTTATACTGTAGGCCCCAAAAAATACAGTCTAGTGCACATACTACTGGGGTAACTAGTTCTTTCAGGGCTTCCTCTTTTGTAGTCATTAATCTAACTCATATTATTCTGGCGAAGACAACAAGTCTTCTCCTAACAAAAAGCCCCTAAAAGGGGCTTTTTGTTAGGAGAACTTCTTCAGCTCTCAAACATAGGTATATTATCCTATGCGTATATTTGGTAGCGGGGGCTGGATTTGAACCAACGACCTTCGGGTTATGAGCCCGACGAGCTACCAGACTGCTCCACCCCGCAACAAATTTCTACAACTCGTAGCTACGAGAGTAACAATATTACTTCCCCATCTTAAATTATCATGTGTCTAATTATATGCGGACGTTAATATAGGGTCGAAGATTATAGGGCCACCGTTGACTGCGGTCAAGGCAAACCCTTCTAATACCTAGTCTTTTGCTTAATCATTTATTTTTTTGTAGCGCTTTTATTTAGATAAGACTTAAGCTAATCTAACTACAAATTGGCCATACCTGAAAAAAATGTCTACATTTATATTTTTTCTCACAAGCCTGAAGTTGTCCTTGAAAAATATCTGTTTGGCGACTAACTTTTTTCGCCGTTTTCCGAAGTAATTTTTTTTTGAGGTATGTTTTTCTTTTATAACCGCCACGTCCCTCATGATAAGCTAGATAAAGATGCTCTATATTAGTCTGGCTAATACCCAGTCTGGATTGGCTTTTTTTATTGTACCAACCAACAAAATCTGTTGCATACTTCATGTGAGACCTTCTTGAAAAAAGCGAGCCTCTCTCCTCTTCATATTCTGACCATACCGCATCTTGAGCCTGAGCATAGCCATATGCTGAGGAAGACCTAAACCAGGGGATAATTCCAAGCAACTTATTTCTTGGCGGTCTTATATCATGCCTGAAGGACGACTCTTGTTTAATAAAAGCAATCTGTGCTGCGATACTTGTACCCCATTTTTTTTCGGATTCTAGTGCATAATTATACCAATCTGGATGTGCATCAAATATAGAACAAATATTAGATTGATTACTTGGTGGCTCAGAATTAGTAAATATGCAGCCGCCCAAAAGTATGCCTAACAGAGTAATTGTTGCCAGCTTTTTTTTAAACAAGAGAAACTCCTTCATCATTATTTAAATCACTAAGTCTACAATTTTTATGTATTCTCTAAAGCCTGATTGATATCTTTGATGATATCATCAACAAATTCTATGCCTACAGAAATACGAATCATTTCTCTACTAGTTCCAGCTGATTCAAGCTCATTGTCGTCTAGTTGCCGATGAGTAGTGCTTGCAGGGTGGCATGCTAGTGATTTAGCATCGCCTATATTTACTAATCTCTTGATAAGCTTCAGGCTATCGATGAACTTAATACCAGCCTCTTCTCCACCCTTGATTCCAAAACTTAATATACCTGATGGTCTACCAGAGGTAACTTTTTGAGCAAGTTGATAATATTTATTATCATTGAGGCCGGCATAGTTGACCCAGCTAACCAATTTATGTGTATTTAAATACTGAGCAACTCTGAGGGCATTTTCAGTATGCCGCTCCATTCGTAAGGCAAGGGTTTCAAGACCTTGTAAAATTAAAAATGAATTGAATGGTGAAATTGTAGCTCCCATATTGCGCAGTGGAACTACTCGTGCACGACCGATAAATGCAGCCTCTCTCATAGCATCCGCATATATCACACCGTGGTAAGATGGATCTGGCTCATTAAATACAGGGAAACGTGGATGGTCTTTCCAGGGAAAATTACCAGAATCAACAATAATTCCACCCACTGATGTACCATGCCCACCAATATATTTTGTCAAAGAATGAATGATAATATCCGCCCCTTGCTCAAACGGACGACAATAAATAGGTGTAGCAACAGTATTATCTACTATCACTGGAACTCCATGTTTATGGGCCATTTTCGATAAACTTTTTATGTCAACAATATTACCAGCAGGATTACCTATAGATTCACAAAAAACCGCTTTTGTATTTTCGTCTATCAAAGCCTCTAGCGCTTGAATATTGTCCCCTGATGCCATACGAACCGTAATCCCTTGATTTGGCAGAGAGTGCATAAAGAAATTATATGTACCGCCATAAAGTTGGCTCACACTAACAATATTATCTCCACTGGAGGCAAGTGTCTGAATAGCCGCTGTAATAGCTGCCATGCCAGATGCCATAGCTAAAGAGCCAATACCTCCCTCTAGTGATGCCATCCGCTGCTCGAGTACATCAGTGGTTGGATTCATAATACGGGTATATATGTTACCTGGCTCTGCTAAATCAAAAAGGTCGGCTCCATGCTGAGTATCGCGAAAGCTATAAGATGTAGTTTGGTAAATAGGTACGGCGACAGCTCGAGTTGTTGGGTCATCCTCAAAACCAGCATGAATCAATTTAGTCTCAATATCCATAAAAGCCCCTGAGTAAATGATTTTTAATTCATTAAATTTAATTTAATTTTTCTTAGATCTCCCTAAAAAGTTCCTAGTTTCTTATGCTTTGAGCCTCTTCCTGATACTCTCTTTCTCCAGAGACGAAAACTAGATAGCTTCAAATGTGACCGCATTATTTTAATTACATCCTGTTCTGCCAAGCCTGTTATATCTTTTATATCATCAAAGGAAGTTTTATCACACCAAGCCATTTCGATGACCTCACTGACATTATATTGATTTTTTATTATGATTATTTCTCCTTATACAAAAATTGAAATCCACCATTTATATTAATAATATTTTTGGTCAAAGCCAAACGCTCAATCCTCAACACCTTAGGAAGATATTTTCTTTTACAAAGGGTATCTATAAAAATTCGATTACTGTAAATCCCTAGAAATAAATTCAGCTTGTATTGGATTAAATAATCTATTGAGCACCCTGAAATCTTCGTAACTGTTGGAGTATTTGATAAATCAAGCCATGTCTCCTTTTCCATATCCAAGCAACTATTTGACGTGAAAATAATCCTGAAATGCTTAAATAAATCTCTGCATTATAAAGAGAAGATAGTATCCTTATTTTTTTCCATTTCTTGGGTACATTGTCAAATCTTTCAGCAAATTTATATCTACCGGAAACACCTAATGTTTGAATACCAAAAGGTGTTTTGAATGCATGCCATAACGGTTGTGAAGCTATTGAAATGTCGAATTTTTTTGTGGCTGAAGCCCTAGTGAATGTATTCTTCGCAAAATCAACTTTCCATACCTCATTGCCCCAATCGATAATTCGAAAAAAAACCGGATCTAATTTAATAAGCTTCCAGACTAAAGGGTTTGTCACTTTTTTCCAATCACAAGTGCGCTGTTCTATTTCCTTTTTAACTTCCTCTGTGGACACGATTGTATAATTATACGTATCTTTTTCATCTATAACTTCACTAGCAAAGAATTTTTGTCCATCTTCGTCAATCTTTGTACAGTTGAATGGATATTCGTTAGTATCCTGCCATTCTAAGTAATCTCCTCCAATTGACTGAAAAACAAGCTGCAAACCGCTTTCTTGGAAGAGATTTTTTGCATCAAAAACCGTATTTGAGTAATTATTTATAAAGATGTTATCGCAGCGTGAAAATCTTACAAACGATGCGAATGGAATTGTAATTTTTGCGTTTAAGCTTTCATGATGCTGTCTCATCTTATCTAAAATAGAAGTAGAATCTAGCTTCAGATCTGCTTCGACTCCATTTGAACCAGCAATTGAAAATTGATTGTACAACACCGTTGGTGTTCCAAATTTTTTTCTTATAATTTCTGTATCATGTTCATTAAGTTCAGTATCATTGATATTAAGTAGCCAAAAATTACTTTTGACGAAAACTGCAAGGCTAGAATCTAAATGTCTATGCGCATAACAAGCCAGCTTTACATTGGGAGTAATATCGATTTTATTTAGGTGAGGCATTGAAATAAAGCTCTTGTAGCCTAGCTTCTTAAGAGCCTTAAAAATTTTATTACTATTATTTTCTTGTAAATATATTTCTACGTCTTTTTTAAGAAATCCTGCAATCCATTTTAATGTAGGAAAATGAAGATGATCTGGGTGTTCATGGGAAATCCAAATGATGTCGACATCATTAATATCACATTTAATGGCCTCCAAGTCAGGCTTTGGTAGAAGCTCCCATCCGTCGTTAAAGGCAGTCCCAAAAAACCAAGGATCAGTAAGAATCTTTTTACCATCTACTTCTATCAATATAGAAGCATGAGCAAGCAACTTAACTTTAGACGGACTCATTTTGCTTATTAAACCTCAAAAAATTAAAATAGATTTTTCATATTGAAATAATACTATTTTGTGGGTGAGAGCGCACTTGTAATATTTAGTAAACTGATATGACACTTATTGTTATCACATGGCCCCCAGAGTGCCGGGATATTTTCGGGCATTTTTATATTTGTTGGTTTTTCAAATTCAGCTTTTAAATGATTAGGGGGGTACTATTATATGTAGCCACTAAAAATAGCTCCCCCGTGGGGTTGATTTAGTCTACGTTTAGATATTTTTATATTGATACTGTCTGAAACATAACGAGGATAAGGGTTTAGAGAGGTATAAAAATAGAATGGTGCCCAAGGCCGGACTTGAACCGGCACGACTTTCGCCACTACCCCCTCAAGATAGCGTGTCTACCAATTCCACCACTTGGGCAATTCATTGATATCATTCTGGTAGGTCAGAGGATTCTTGAGAAATATCAATTTCTGGAAGATCTGTTTCTATCGACTCCTCGATGGCCTCTAGACTGGGCAGAATCTCGTCTGTAACAGCTATACGGTCTTTGGCTATCACTGCCAATCCGAAGCTTGTGATGAAGAATACTGTTGCAAGAATTGCTGTTACTTTGCTAAAAAAATTCCAACTACCAACACTCCCAAGCATAGTCTGTGAGGCACCAGATCCGAATGATGCGCCTGCTTCCGCACCTTTACCTTGTTGCAGTAAAATCATACCGATGATTGCAATACCGGTAAGTATGTGTACGATTAATGTAAATTTTTCCATTTTCTTTTAACCAAATTATTAAATTAATTATTTATGCTAGCTTACATATTTGAGCAAACAGCTCAGCATCTAAGGACGCTCCGCCTATCAGTAGTCCATCTACTTCTGATTCTTTAAGAAGATCTCCGGCATTTCTAGAAGTGACACTGCCGCCATAGAGAATTCTTGCTTCTATTTCGTAAGAATGTAGTTTACTTCTAATATATTGATGCACGTTCTTTATTTGATCAAGACCTGCGGGACTTCCCGATCCTATGGCCCAAACAGGCTCATAAGCTATAAGCATAGCTGATGGTAAATTTTTCTCGCTATATTTTAATACAGCCTCTATTTGTGAACTAATAGTATCAATAGTTTGATTTTTCTCTCGTTGTTCGAGTGTTTCACCTAAACACAGAATTGGGTTCAATCCAACTCTATTTGACTGATAGAACTTACTTGCAACCTGAGAGTTATCTTCGCCAAAGAGATGTCTTCTTTCAGAGTGCCCCACGAGGCAGTATTCACAACCTATATCTTTAAGCATCACAGATGAGATTTCACCAGTATATGCTCCAGAATCATACTCAGATATATTCTGCCCTCCCACTTTAATGGCTGTATCTGAAAAAGCTTGAACTAGACTATTTATCAATACATAAGGAGGAAAAATTACAACATCTGCATCACAATGCAAATCAAACATTTGTGTGGCTAAGTCTGACACACTTTTTTTGTTGCCATTCATTTTCCAATTTGCAGCTATAAGGGGGCGATACATATTAAATGATTACTCTATCCCTAAGAAGGCGCAATCTTATCTGAGATGCTATTATTATTCAACTAGAGTAAATTAAGCAATCATCTTTGAAGTCTGTCTTAGTTAATAGAAAATCATTATTATTTAGAGGTTTTTCCAGCTTCTGCTGCAACAACTTTTGCTACTCTGTTCACAATCTTATCGACCATCTCTGGATCGCTCGCTTCAACCATTACTCTCACGAGCGGTTCGGTTCCAGAAGGTCGAATTAATATCCTACCGGTGTTTTGAAGGTCTGTTTCAGCTTTATCAATTGCTTCAATAATTAGCGGATGATTTGTTATATTAAAATCATCCTCAATGGGAACGTTAAGCACAGCTTGAGGATATTTCTGCATCTCCTTTTTTAATGTATTTAGTGGTACAGATGTATCTCTCATTGCATATAAAACTTGCAATGCAGCAACAATAGCATCTCCGGTGGTGGTAAGATCACTACATATAATATGTCCCGAACTTTCTCCTCCTAGTTGCCAGCCCCTATCTCGTAATGCTTCAATAACATAACGATCACCAACCTTTGTTCGCAAAAATGGAATACCCAATTCACTGAGAGAATTTTCCATACCTAAATTGCTCATTAGTGTCCCAGCAACTCCGCTACATCCACCATTCTGGTGTCTATATTTGGCGATAACAAATATAAGCTCATCCCCGTCTACCAGCGATCCTTTATGGTCAACGAACATTACCCGGTCGCCATCGCCATCGAAAGCTATTCCCATATCAGCATTTTCTTTTAAGACTGCGTCTTGAAGTATAGCTGGTTGCGTAGATCCGCAACTTTCGTTGATATTAAAACCGTCAGGTTTAACAGCTAGCTCGACGACGGCTGCCCCCAGCTCCCTCAGAACCATAGGTGCTGTGTGATATGTTGCCCCATTAGCACAATCGACGACAATCTTGAGACCATTTAAGTTACCACCAGGCGGAAGTGTTCCCTTACAAAACTCAATATATCGACCCGCAGCATCCTCTACTCTGAACGCTTTACCTAATTTCGATGGATTTTCTGTTACAAGAGGTTTATCAAGATAAGACTCTATGGCTTCCTGAACTGTATCGGGTAACTTAAACCCATCAGCACCAAAAAATTTAACGCCGTTATCATAAAAAGGGTTATGTGAGGCACTAATTACAATACCTGCTTGAGCTCGAAAAGTTCTAGTTAAATACGCAATAGCTGGTGTTGGCATAGGGCCTAAAAGAGCAACATCAACTCCTGCTGCAATAAGTCCGGCCTGAATTGCTGATTCGAACATATATCCTGATACACGGGTATCTTTACCCACTATAATGAGTTTTCGACCTTCACTTTTTTCACTAAAAACTTTGCCAGATGCCCATCCAAGCTTTAACATGAAATCTGCTGTTATAGGATTTACTCCTACTCTACCCCTGATACCATCTGTACCGAAGAATTTTTTCTGTGCCATTTAATATCTCTTTATTCTGTTGCGCTCATAATTTTCAATACGTCAGCTGTAGCACTTACATCATGCACTCGAAGTATTTGAGCTCCTTTTTGTACTGCCAGCATCGCCATAGCTATACTTCCAAATAATCTGTCATCTGTAGCTTTATTCAAAATTGAGCCTATCATAGATTTTCTAGATAAGCCTACAACTATAGGGAAACCTAAAGCACTTAATTTAGTTAAATTTCGAAATATCATTAAATTATGCTCAAGATTTTTTCCAAAACCAAATCCAGGATCTATGAGTATTTTATTTCTTTGAATTCCTGCTGACTCACAGACACTTATGCGATCTAATAAAAATCCACTTACTTCAGCTACAACATCAATATAACTTGGTTTAAGCTGCATATTTTTGGGTTCTCCAGACATATGCATGAGACAAACATTGAGACCCGATTTAGCAACTGCCTCGACAGCTCCTAGCCTAGTGAGAGCTCTGACATCATTAATCATATCTGCTCCAGCATTTGCTGATTCGTTTATGACTTCTGGGCAGCTTGTATCCACCGAAACTATAGCACCAAAACGATCGACTATAGTTTCAACTACAGGCACTACTCTATCTAATTCTTCTTGAATAGGAACAGGTATAGCACCGGGTCTGGTTGATTCTCCACCTACATCTATGATATCGGCCCCGCTCTTGATAAGCTCATCGACTTTTTTCAATACCAAATCAAGCTCAATATCATTATTTTTACCGTAAAATAACCCACCATCGTAAAAAGAATCAGGTGTAACGTTTAAAATTGCCATTATATAAGGTTTGCGAAATTCGGAGTGAAAAGTACTGATTTTCATTAAATTTTCATTAAATTTTCATTAAATTTTCATTAAATTTTCATTAAATTTTCATTAAATTTTCATTAAATTATAATTATATTTTTGTCATAGATAGATAACAACTGATAGTTTATACCAAAAGTAATGCATAAAAGAC
>NYXF01000019.1 GCA_002685455.1 Porticoccus sp.
TATATACTCGTACAGGGATACTACAGAGATGGGTATAAATACTGAGGGTATGATAATAGGTGGCTCTGGGGAAGGTAGTGACTGGTTCAATGGTATTATCGACGACATAGTGATAGCGAAGGGTTGTGGTGATTACATATGTAGCTTTGATATGCCTCATGACAGCGACAGCTCGGGGGTTTACGACTTCTTGGAAGCTGGGGGACCTGTCTTCTACGACTCTATTTCTGAGTCAAAGACTATAACGGAGATGACATCAACAGATTTTGAGGTTTACTCACACTCCGTAAGCAGGGTAAATTACGAGTGGCAAGTATCCTACGACGGAGGTATATCATGGAAAAAAATTCAAGACTCATTAAGTTTCATTGGCTCAACAACACCTAACCTAATTATCAGCGGGGCACCTCTTGACCTTAACGCGGCTAAGTTTAGGGTGATTTTAAGTACACCATCCTTCAGGTGTGGTGCGGTTCAGACAAGTGAAATTTTTGAACTTACTGTTCTGCCTGATAACGACGTAGACGGTATTCCTGACTCCGAAGATTTAGACGATGACAACGACGGAATATACGACACAGTAGAGGGTGTTTCAGACACTGACTCTGACGGGATACCCAATCAATTTGATTTAGACTCCGACGGTGATGGTTGTTTTGATGTCATAGAAGCAAGTTTCACTGATCCTGATGGTGACGGGATCCTGGGTGGTAGTCCAGTTACCGTAGATGCAAGAGGGGTGGTGACTTCTGGAGAAGATGGCTACACCGACCCTGTAGATAGAGACGGAAACCTGGTCGAGGATTTTCTTGATTTTGGCTCCTTCGCGAGGATAATTGTAGAGCCTTCAGACATCCATATTCTAGAGAGGTCAGATACCTCAGTGACAGTCTTCGCAGATGTTAAATCTGGTTCAACTAAGCTCTACTACCTGTGGCAGGTGAGTGTGAACGGAGGTATCACCTGGGAGGGATTAGCCAATGACTCAGAAAAGTTAACTATCATCAACGCAGACCCTTCCTTCAACTCTAGGATTTATAGGGTTGCGGTATCCACGCCATCGTATATATGTGGTGATGATGTGATCTCTGACCCATTTAAGATACTTATCCTTGAAGATTTTGATTTCGATTTGGTTGGTGATATGGATGATGTTGACGACGACAACGACGGGATCTACGACTCTGTAGAATGTTTCAACAACGCAACTCTGTCTCTGAGTGGAGATGTAGATACTGCAGTGAGTGCCTCATACCCACTTGTTCTAGAATATAACGGCGTAGATGCAAAAGGATCTGGAAATCAGTTTTTTGGAGATGAAATAGATATTAAATTAAACCTATCTCAGGGAGACGTGTACGAGGGCTGTTACTACGAGTCAGAGGTAACATTTGACGACGGTCTAGATGTCAAGGTAGATGGGAAGACGATACTTTACTTTGACCAGTACCACTGGGATGTGTCTACAGGAAAGGCAGACAGTGAGACCACCAGAGAGTTCAGACCCGGTGGTTTATTTAATGGATGGGTCCCTTGGGATGAGGATCTTAATATGAGGTTAGTTATAAGAGATGGTTCAATAATGTTGCTCTCTGAGACCTCAGGAGGCGAAATGGTTGATGTCATACCTTACATGGACAATGATGTAGAGGGCTGGGTCCTCGATAAGAGTTTTAACTTCTCTTGTCTTGAGGGAGTGGCTTTGTCCGTTAAAAATTCAAATCACGACGGGCCATCCTCAATAAAATCAAGAAATACTATTTATGCGTATGTCTGTGATGACCTAGACGGAGATAAATTTTTAAATAATAACGACCTCGACACAGATGAGGATGGTTGCTTCGACGTAAATGAAGCCGGATTCAATGATCCTGACTCTGACGGTTACCTTGGAAAAGATCCTATCGGAGTCGATTCTTTGGGAAGGGTGGTGTCTAGTGGTGGTTACCAGATACCTCTTGACAACGATAATAATAACATAATGGACTTTATGGAGGCTGGTTTCAGTGTTAATATTACCTCTACACCAGAGAGTTCATACCTTGTAAAGGAAGGCGACACGTTCAGTATCTCCTATGGGGTTGATCTACAGGATAGGTTTATTTACCAGTGGCAGGTACAGGAGAGCAGTAGCTTGTTCTGGGCAGATATTGAAGACTCAGTTTCTGATAACATATCTTATATAGGTTCAAAAACAAATACTTTGACTGTAAATGGTTTAAGATTTGACGAGATGCAGCTGGATAATATATTTCTCAGGTTCAGACTCGTAATATCCACGCCATCTTTCATATGTGAGGATGATGTTCTCACAGTGCCAACAGATATAGAAGTCTACCACAGGGATCTCCACATACCACAGGGGTTTTCACCAAATAACGACGGAATAAATGATTTTTGGGTAATTAGGGGTATAGAGGGTTACCCAGATAATAAGCTGAGAGTTTACAACAGGTGGAATAATAGGGTATTTGAGAAGAGAGGCTATAGGAATAATTGGGATGGAAGGAACCAGATGCAGATATACTTTGGTGATGGTAATCTTCCTGAGGCTACTTATTTTTATGTTTTAGACCTTGGAGACGGTTCAAAACCTCTCACTGGGTTTGTTTATATCAAGAGAGAATAAAATTTTAATCACTGGTTGACGTTATTAAAGCGTATATTTATTCATATGCCTAATGTAAATCTTTATATTTGTGCTTAGTCAACTTAAGATGAAAAGATTTTTTACGTTTTTTCTTATCCTATTTTCAATCCATTTTGAGGGTTACTCAAGTGGTTGCGGTATAGGTAATCAGGCACTTAATGCCGACGGGACGTTCGAATCTCTTGCGGGTGTCGCATCAGGTTTTACTCTTAATGGGGGAGCTGGAGGTGTTAATGGTGGTGGATGGACAAACGGTATAAATTCTGCTGATTCCTGGATAACTCCTCTGCCTAATGCTACGTTTAGTAATTATGCTGCGGGAATGACTGCGTCACCTGACGGTGGTATCTTTGCTGCTATTTGGACAAATCCTGCTTCTTTTCATGAGTCTTTCTTCAGTACTGTCACTGGCTTGACGATTGGGAAAAAATATACACTTAAGTTCTACCTTGCGAACGCGGGGATGGCTAGTGTTGCTGTAGGCGACTCAGCACAGATATCAGTCTCTTTTGGTAGCGAGACCAAGCTGACCGAGAAGATGGTTTATTTAGGTATTGGAAATCAGGTATGGACTGAGATAACAATGGAATTTTTTCCAACTTCAGCTACTCAGCAGCTTCTTTTTAAATCAATTAATGTTGCTGGAAAATATAGTTACATGGGAATTGATGGTATCAGAATGACTTTCGAGACAGATTCTAACAACAACGGCCCTCTCGCTTCAGATGATGGTAATTTACTTGATGAGGGTGGGATAACATCTGGAAATGTTTTGATAAATGACTCTGATATAGATGGTGATTTATTGCAAGTTTTTAGTATTATAAAACTCCCAGATAACGGGTCAATAACTACTGAGACTAATGGCGACTACGTCTACCAACATGACGGTAGCGAGACATTTTCAGACTTATTTACTTATGTGGTAACCGATGGAGAATGTTATGACACTGCAGACGTCGTCCTCAGCATAAACCCTGTAAACGATGCTCCCGTTGTTGTTAAAGATACTTTCTACGTGAATGAGGGAGACACACTTACCGTATTAAATTCCGACCCTAAACTAATTATCAATAACGACATAGATCCAGATAATCTAACGGGTGATCTCAGTGCTCAGCTGATGATTCCACCTACATACAACAGTGGAATATTCGGAATTGGTAGTAAGGGCGCATTCCAGTATATCCACAACTGTAACGACGCGGACGTTGACGTATTCCAATACCTTATAAGCGACGGCACTTCCACCTCATCCTTACAGGATAGCGTGATAATATTTATTTTGAATGAGGCACCTTTTGGTGAACCAGATAACTACAATGTCCAAAACGGAGGGACACTTACAGTTGATGAGCTCAGTGGCGTCTTAGCAAATGACTTAGATTCTAATGCCTGCGATGTTTTAAGAGTTAAGCTGATACAACCTCCAAGTTTCCACTTGGGTACATTTACCCTCGACTCTACCGGTGCATTCACATACATTCACGACGGGACATTGTTCCCAAATCAAGATTATTTTGTCTATCAACTCTCCGATGGTGAAGATGACGCAGTAGAGAATGATACTGTTTTTATTACCTGTGATAACCAGGGACCTAACACACAGAGCTTATCCTTCTCAGTAGACGAAGGTAAAGAGCTTGTTGTAGATTCTGCTCAAGGTATTCTCTCAGTTTCTTCAGGAAATCTTGGCCTTCCGATAAGCGTAGAGATACACCAGCTGCCACTCAGAGGAACTTTACTTCCCTCTGGTCAAATAAATCCTAATGGTTCATTTATCTACCAGCACGACTGTAGCGACACACCAAACGAAGATTTTTTCTTATTTAAAGTAAAAGACTCAATCACAGAGTCTATTGATACTGTATTTATAACTGTAAACAACGTTTGCCCTACTGGTCAGAATGACTTCTATAAGATATCTGAGGGACAGACCATTGACATAACACCTCCTCTAGGTGTATTATTTAATGATACCGATGACAACTCGTGTGACGTCTTATCTGTGAGCCTGGTCACCCCACCTCTCTACCATGTAGGTGGATTCTCACTTAACAGCGACGGATCATTTATTTACACGCACGACGACAGCGAGAATTTTAATGACCAGTTCTCATACAGGCTGTCAGATGGCGAATGTAGTGGTGCGGTGTACACAGTTATCCTATCCGTTGACTCTGTAGATGATAAGCCTCCAGTAGCTAACGACGACAGCTACATACCATGCGTAAAGGAGGGAGAGACGTTAGACATAATAACCTACGGGACCGGAGTATTGGGTAATGACCAGGACCCTGACTGGAAAGACGATACCCTGAAAGCATTTCTGATAGAAGATGTAAGTCACGGGAATTTAACATTTAACGAGGATGGTACATTTACCTACACTCACAACGGTAACGAGGAGATAGTAGACTACTTCAGGTACGTGGCCTTCGACGGAGATTTTTACAGCCAGGACACAGCTCTTGTGACTCTATGTATAGACCAGGTAAATGATTGCCCTGTTGCAGTAGATGATATTTTCTTTATAAATGAGGGATTTGTTCTTGACTCTACTGTTGCCAGAAACGATACCGACGGAGATTTAATCACTACTGATAACAATTATGCTGTGACAACTCAGCCAGCAATTGGTGTTCTAGAGCTCAGGTCTGACGGTTCATTTACGTATACTCCTCCAACTGAAATAACAGCTCCTGGACCAGAAATTGTAACTTTTCAGTATGAGATTACTGACCCAGACCCATCTACATCTTGCTCTACAACAGCTACGGTGACGATACGAGTGAATTCTATTAATGACTGCCCAGTAGCCCTAGACGACACTATTACTGTCAATGCGCTGAGCAATGAGATAATAATTAAAGATCTTATCGCTAACGATTACGATATAGATAACCCTCTCGACTCTTCGAGTATATTTATTCTGGATCAACCTCTCTACGGAGACCTAACAGTTAATGGAGATGGGACTATTACCTACGACTATATTGGCTCTCCAAGTAAGAGAGATAGCATCACATACGCAGTCCAGGACTCTGTAGGTTGTATATCAAACTTTGCCAAGGTGATGATAAATATTGAAAACATTCAGTTCCCAGATTATGAGTTACCATCCTACTTTACTCCTAACTCAGATAGGTTTAATGACTTTTTTACAGTAAAGTGTAAGAATATAACTATTGAAAACGTTAAATTTGAAGTTAAGATAGTAGATAGGTATCAAAGAATCGTCTACGAGACAGTAGCTAATACTGATATTCTATGGGACGGTTCGGATCAATCTACCGGTGGAGAGGCCGATAAAGGCATATATTTCTACGAGATAACACCCGTAGAGTATGATGATGTTAGGGCAAGAACTATTGTTGGTGTATTATTTTTAGATAGATAATGAGAAAGATATTATTACTACTTATTGGGTTAACTTATTCTAGTATTTCATTCTCACAGGAATACATTGAAATCCTAAGGGCTGCAGATAATAACATACTAGTAAATCCTGCACTTGCTGGTATTGACGGTAGGAATTCCCTTACCATACTAGACACAAGGTCGATAAGAGGTTCAAGGTTTAACTCTGCCTTAAGCTACGCTGCGGCTAGCTTTAGGATGACTGATAACTTGATATATTGTCCAGCTCCAGGGTACTTCTCTAACAACAGCGGAAGAAGAAACTCTCAGAGAATTACTAATAACCACTTCCAGACCAGTATAGATCTTTTAAATTATTCTAACGATATCTTCAGAAGATTATCTGCCGGAGTTGTTTTCGGATACAGGCAGCAGCTAAATAGAGATATGAATGTGATGTTTGCAATGAAGGCGTCCTTCTCTCAAGATAAGTTTGATTTACTTGCATGGGATACTTCGGATCCTTTGTACCAGAATTGGTCCTCAAATGGATTTAAACAGTCAGTATTTGGACTTACACCAGGTATTACAGTTTACACAAGAAATTTTCTTATTGGAATTTCAACAAAGATAGGGCTCGTTAGTGAAGAAAAATTTAGTTATCAAAATGGGAAGTTTGATCCCTTTGGTAACGCAACTATTGCGACAGTATCTTACGACGTTCCGGTAGGAGGAAGTGTGCTATCTGTAAGCGGTAATTATGTACTTATAGATAGTGAGCCTAATTTCTATTCTTTTGGAGCTAAAATCCCACTTTCTGAAAATATTTCTATAATGGGGGGCTCGAGAGACCTTGTCGAAGTATTCGGTGGAATAAGTCTTAATTTCTACCAGAGAACTTCTATTGAAATTTATATTAACAATTTTATTGGTGACAGCGTCAGAAATAATGTGCCGATATACTCAATTAGACTAAAAGCTTTCGATATTTTTTAGTTAAAGAATGCATTTATTGTAATCAATTCTTATATTTAATTCCTTAATGGAAAATAAGAAAAATACGTATACTGAGGATAGTATTAGGTCTCTGGATTGGAAGGAACATATACGTACCAGGCCTGGAATGTATATCGGTAAACTAGGTGACGGCTCAGCTAAAGATGATGGTATTTATGTATTGATTAAAGAGGTCATAGACAACTCTATTGATGAGCATCTCATGGGTCATGGGAAGCAAATTAAAATTAAAGTCAAAGACCATAGAGTAGAAGTCAGGGATTATGGTAGAGGTATACCATTAGGGAAAGTTATTGATTGCGTATCAAAGATAAATACAGGAGGTAAGTACGACTCCGAAGCATTCCAAAAGTCAGTTGGATTGAATGGTGTGGGTTTAAAAGCTGTAAATGCCCTGTCTACTAAATTTCAGATTGAATCTTTCAGAGAAGGTGAAATAAAACATGCTGAATTCAAGAGAGGAGAGAACACCACTGATAATCCTGTGGGAAGTACAGATCAAAAAAATGGAACATTTATAAGGTTTGAACCAGACAACTCAATATTTAAAAATTACAATTATATTCCTGAATATCTAGAAGATCAGATATGGAATTACGCATACCTAAACTCTGGACTTACCTTAAACTATAACGGGAAGAAGTACCACTCAGAAAACGGACTCCTTGATCTTCTCGAAAGTAAGACGGATAAAGAATCTATCAGGTACCCTATAATCCACTTTAAAGGTAGTGAGATAGAATGTGCTATGACGCACACAAATAACTATGGTGAGGAGTACTACTCATTTGTGAACGGTCAGTACACGACTCAGGGAGGTACTCATCTAGCAGCATTCAGAGAGGCGGTAGTTAAGACGATAAGAGAGTTTTTTAAGAAGGATTATGACGCAACAGATATAAGAGCCAGTATAGCTGGTGCTGTTGCTATAAGGGTACAAGAGCCTGTGTTTGAGTCACAGACAAAGACAAAGCTAGGCTCTTTAAATGTTAGCCCAAAAGGTCAGAGCGTACGTGCCTTCGTTAATGAGTTTGTCAAAAAAGAACTTGATAACTACCTCCACAAAAACAGTGAGACAGCTCAGGCAATACAGAAGAGAATCATACAATCTGAGAGGGAGAGGAAAGAGATAGCAGGCATAAAAAAATTAGCTAATGAGAGAGCTAAAAAAGCAAAACTTCATAATAAAAAACTAAGAGACTGTAGAGTACATTATAATGATAAGAGGGGAGATGAAGAAATAAAAAATAACTCTATGATATTCATAACGGAGGGTGATTCTGCCAGTGGTTCGATAACAAAGTCGAGAGATGTGCAGACACAGGCTGTTTTTAGCCTCCGTGGTAAACCCTTTAACTGTTTTGGCCACACAAAGAAGATAGTCTATGAAAATGAAGAGTTTAATCTACTGCAACACGCACTAAACATTGAAGATGGTATAGATGGGTTAAGGTATAAAAAAATTGTAATTGCTACGGATGCAGATGTAGATGGAATGCATATAAGGCTATTGTTACTCACTTATTTCCTTCAGTTTTTCCCTGATCTTGTAAAGATGGGTCACGTCTATATTCTTGAGACACCGCTCTTTAGAGTGAGAAATAAGAAGAAGACTATGTACTGCTACGATGACGAAGAGAGAAATGCTGCGGTGAAGGAATTAGGAAAAAATCCTGAGATCACCAGATTTAAGGGTCTTGGTGAAATTTCTCCATCGGAGTTTAAGAATTTCATTGGAGATCAGATAAGACTTGAGCCTATAATCTTAAATAAAAAATCTAAAATTCAAGACCTGCTTACTTTTTATATGGGAAAAAACACGCCGGACAGACAGGAATTTATAATTGATAAACTAAGAGTGGAAAAAGATTTAATAGAGTCAGAGGTATGAGTGATTTAGATAAGAATATAGAAGATATTCAACCAATCTCTGATAACGCAGTATCTGACCTTTATGAGGATTGGTTTTTAGACTATGCTTCCTACGTAATTCTTGAGAGGGCTATACCATCTATAGACGACGGCTTTAAACCGGTTCAGAGAAGAATTCTTCATTCGATGAATATGATAGA
>NYXF01000124.1 GCA_002685455.1 Porticoccus sp.
ATCCACCAAATCCATTAAATGTTTACGGGCAATCGAAGTTAGCAGGGGAAAAGGGTATACAAGTTATTGGGGGTCAGTTTTATATTTTTAGAACAAGCTGGGTATATTCTAATAAAAGAAAAAATTTTTATCTAAGCGTGAAGAAAAAAATTGAAGATAATAAGGAATTTAGCGTTGTTTCGGATCAATTTGGAGTTCCAACCTCTAGTTTGTTTATTGCCCAAAAATTGCATAGGATTATTAATAAATTGAACCCTGATAATAAAGGAATTTATCATCTTGTTCCGAATGGTAGTTGTTCGTGGTTTGATTTTGCAAAATTAATAGCCAAAAAAATCAATCCTAATTTTAACTTGAATAAATTAATTCCAATATCAACTTTTGATTATTCTTCAAAAATAGTAAGGCCTAGAAATTCAGTATTGAATAACCAAGAAGTACAATCAACCTTCATGATAGAATTTGAAAGTTGGGAATTTGAATTGGATCAAATAATAAATGGAACGTAAAGGTATTATTTTAGCAGGTGGTTCGGGAACTAGGCTATACCCAGTTACTCACTCTATCTCAAAGCAACTTCTCCCTGTTTATGATAAGCCAATGATCTATTATCCTTTAACAACTTTGATGCTCGCAGGTATCAGAGAAATTTTGATCATCACAACTCCACAAGATTTAAAAAAATTTCAAGAACTATTATTAGATGGTTCTCAATGGGGTATAAAAATTAATTATGAAGAACAGCAATCTCCCGATGGCTTAGCCCAAGCTTTTATTATTGCTGAGAATTTTATTGGAAATGATTCTTCAGCACTTATATTGGGAGATAATATATTTTATGGCAATGATATGAGTTTATTATTTAAATCATCCTCTAAAAAGAAACAGGGAGCAACAATTTTTGTTTATCATGTCAGTGATCCGAGCAGATATGGTGTTGCGGAATTTAATAAAAATAAACAAGTAATATCGTTAGAAGAGAAACCAATTCACCCTAAATCTAACTTCGCTGTTACTGGTCTATATTTTTATGACAATAAAGCAGTGGAATATGCAAAGAATTTAAAACCATCAAAGCGTGGTGAACTTGAAATAACAGATCTTAATAAAAAATATTTGGATGATGGTAGTTTGTATGTTCAAAATATGGATCGTGGATATGCTTGGTTAGATACAGGTACTCACGAGTCTTTGTTAGAGGCTGGACAGTTTATTTCTACGATTGAAAATAGACAGGGTTTAAAGATAGCATGTCCAGAGGAGGTTGCTTTTAATAATGGTTGGATTAGTAAAGCTTTTTTAGAAAAATTAGCCCAACCGTTACTAAAAAACCAGTACGGACAATATCTTTTAAATTTAATATCTGATAAATGAAAGTAACCCCATTAGAAATACCTGATTTAAAGTTAATAGACCTCGAGGTAAACGAGGATAGCAGAGGTTATTTTTTTGAATTATTTCACAAAACTAAATTTGATACGGCTATCGGAGAGAATATAACGTTTGTTCAAGATAATATATCGAAATCTTCAAAAGGAGTCCTCAGGGGCCTTCATTTTCAGAGAGAGCCATTTACGCAAGGAAAATTAATAAGTGTACTAGCTGGAGAGGTATTTG
The DNA here is from genome assembly GCA_002685455.1 of Porticoccus sp. The sequence continues at coordinate 1,618 of NYXF01000124.1, forward strand.
ATGTTGTGGTTGATTTAAGAAAAAATTCAAAAACTTACTCCAAATGGCTAGGCATAAATCTTAATGGAGAAGATAAAAAACAGCTGTGGGTACCTCCTGGATTTGCACATGGTTTTATGACTTTAAGTCATGAAGCTTTTTTCTATTACAAAGTTACTAATTTTTATAGTGTAAATCATGAAGTCACAATAGATTATGCTGATGATAACTTGTCTATAAAATGGCCTGAAAACGTTGATATGAAAATATCAAAAAAGGATCAATCTGGCATTTCCTTTAATAAATTTAATGCCATGTAATTATACGTTATATGAAAAAATTTAATATTTTTGTTGTTGGTATGGGTTATGTTGGGTTGAGCAATGCAATTCTTCTGTCTCAAAATAATAAAGTTTGTGGTATAGATATTGATGTAAATCGTATCAAAACTTTAAATAAAAAAAAATCACCAATTCAAGATGAATCAATTTCCAAGTATTTAATTGATGAACCACTTGATTTACAATTTATTCATTCAGAAGATACTTCATATAGCTCTGCGGATTTTGTTGTAGTTTCTACACCTACTAATTATGACGAAAAAACTAATTTTTTTAACACTCAATCTGTTGAAAATATTATAGAGAAAGTATTAAGCGAAAATAAGAAAGTTACTATTATTATTAAATCTACAGTCCCAGTTGGTTTTACAGAGAGACTAAAAGAGAAATTTGCTTACAAAAAAATTATTTTTTCTCCTGAATTTTTAAGGGAAGGCAAAGCCCTGCATGACAACTTGCATCCATCTAGAATTGTTATTGGAGGAATGATTAATGAGGGTAAAGTTTTTGCCAAATTATTAATAAATGGTGCTTTAAAAGAAAAAATTCCTGTTTTTTATATGAGTGCTTCAGCTGCTGAAGCATCTAAGTTATTTTCAAATGCATATCTCGCAATGAGAGTTGTTTTTTTTAACGAACTAGATTCTTATGCTTTAGCTCATGAGCTGGATACAAAGTGTATTATTGATTCAATTTCTTCAGATTCGAGAATTGGTCATGGCTATAACAACCCTTCTTTTGGTTACGGTGGATACTGTCTTCCTAAGGATGTTAAACAACTTCGTGCTAATTATAAAGATGTACCGAACAATTTGATAAATTCTCTTGTTGATGCGAATTCAACAAGAAAAGATTTTATTACCAATTCAATCTTAAGTTTAAAACCTAAAGTGGTAGGCATATATAGGCTTATAATGAAAAGTGGGTCAGATAATTTTAGAGAATCGTCTATTCAGGGCGTTATGAGGAGAATTAAGGCTAAAGGAGTAAAAGTTATTATTTATGAACCTTTAATTGAAAATTCTTTATTTTTTGACTCTGAATTAATACGTGATCTTGAAACCTTTAAAAAGCTTAGTGATGTAATAGTTACTAATAGGATGTCAGAAAGTCTAATCAATGTAAAACATAAAATTTTTACTAGAGATATCTTTAATTCAGACTAGATAATATTAAGTTATGATTATATAAAAATGAATATTCTAATTACTGGATCTGCAGGATTTATTGGCTCTGCACTTACTATTGAGTTGTTGAATAGAGGAGATTCAGTTTTAGGCGTTGATAATCATAACAATTATTATGATCCCGCTTTAAAGGATGCGAGACTTGCTCGTCATTTAAATCATCCTGAGTATACACATTTTAAAATTGATATATCCAAAAAGGATGATGTAATAAACCTCTTTGAAAATCATCAATTTGATTGTGTTGTAAATTTAGCAGCACAGGCAGGGGTTAGATACTCATTAGAAAATCCAATGGCTTATATCGATTCTAATCTTGTGGGTTTTGCAAATATAATAGAAAGTTGTAGAAAGAATAATTTATCTCATTTGATTTATGCTTCATCAAGCTCTGTTTATGGCCTAAATACAAAACAACCTTTTTCAACGCATGATTCAGTTAATCATCCAATAAGTTTGTATGCAGCTACCAAAAAAGCTAATGAATTAATGGCCCATTCATATTCACATTTATATAATTTACCAACCACAGGACTTCGTTTTTTTACGGTATACGGACCTTTTGATCGACCAGACATGGCTCTTCAGAAGTTTACAAAGGCTATAATAAATAATGAGACGATTAAGATTTTTAATTATGGAAAACATCAGCGAGATTTTACTTATATTGATGATGTTGTTGCTGGGATTGTAAAAATCATCGATAAGCCATCTATGCCCAATAAATACTGGAATAGTAAGAAACCAGATCCAGCATCGTCCTCAGCTCCATACAGGTTATACAATTTAGGAAATAATAATCCAGTTCAGCTTATATCTTATATTGAGGAGCTAGAATCATGTTTAGGAAAAGTCGCAAAAAAAGATTTATTACCAATACAGGCAGGAGATATTCCCAATACCTTTGCCGATATTGATGATTTTATAAGAGATTTTTCTTTTAAACCAAAATTTACTATTGCTGAAGGAGTTAAAAGTTTTGTGCAATGGTATGTTTCTTATTATAAGTAACAATTTTTTTCATTTAATCAATATTATAAAGATATTGTTCAATCATTGAACAATAATATATAATGGCCTTTTTATAATTAAATAGCTATATGATTAAAAATTTATTTCAAATTTTAAAGATTTTAGAAAAAGACTCAAATTTTACTCAAAGAAAATTATCAAATACACTGGGGATTAGTCTTGGAAAGATAAATTATTGTATGAAGAAGCTTATTGATAAGGGTTTTATTAAGGTTGATAATTTTAAAAATCATAAAAATAAAATTCAATATTCATACCTACTAACACCAAAGGGAATTGAAGAAAAAGGTCGACTCACAATTGAATTTATAAGAATTAAAACTCAGGAATACGAAGCTTTAAAAGAGGAAATTGATGAATTAAGAGATGAGGCGAAAAAGTTAAATGAAAAGTAATTTTAGCCAAAAGTTAGTACCCATAATTTTATGTGGCGGCTCTGGAACAAGATTATGGCCTCTATCAAGAAAACAATATCCTAAACAATTTCTTCCTCTTTTATCAGATAATACAATGCTTCAAGAAACTATATTAAGAATACAGCAAATACCAAATGTAGAAAATCCAATAATAATTTCGAATGATGAACATAGATTTTTAGTCGCAGAGCAGTGTAGAAATATTGGATTAAACAACCCAGAAATAATACTTGAACCTATTGCAAAAAATACTGCTCCTGCAATAGTCGCCGGCACTCTTTATGCAAAATCAAAGTTCGATAATTGCAATATATTAATACTACCGGCAGATCACTATATCGCAAATATTAAAAAATTTAATAAAGCAATAGAGTTAGCAAGAAATGAGGCTACTAAAGGCGCACTAATTACTTTTGGAATACACCCCAATAGTTCTAATACAAATTATGGTTATATAAAATACTCTAATACTATTAAAAAAGGTATTTATAAAGTCGATAAATTTATAGAGAAACCAGATTTAAAAACTGCCCAATCTTTTTTAAAGCAAAAAAAATATTTATGGAATAGTGGGATATTTTTATTTAATCTCGATTTATTTTTAGTTGAGATGAATGAATTTAATCCAAAAATCGTTGAGAATATTAAAAATTCATTAATAGATTCATCAAAAGATTTTGATTTTATTAGGTTGGGAAAAAAGGCTTTTATTGAATGCCCAAGTATATCTATTGATTATTGCTTGATGGAAAAAAGTAAAAAAACAATTGTTGTTCAATTTAATGTTGGTTGGAGTGACATAGGTTCATGGAGCTCGCTTTATTCATTTGGAAAAAAAGACCTGAACAAAAATATAGTATCAGGGCCTACCCACATAGAGGAAACATCAAATTCATATATTAGATCCAACCGTCATTTAGTTGTAACCTTAGGTGTCGATAATTTAATTATAGTTAATACTCCTGATGCGACTCTTATATCCACAAAAGAGAAGGTAAATGATTTAAAAGGTTTAACTGAGCGTTTAACTAAAAAAAATCACAAAGAGGTACAAAATCATAAAAAAGTGTTTAGGCCCTGGGGATGGTTTGATGTGATAGATGAGGGAAATTTTTACAAAGTTAAAAGGCTTCATGTAAAACCAAAAGGGAAATTATCTTATCAATTTCACAAAAAAAGATCGGAGCATTGGACTGTTGTGGATGGAGTTGCAACAATTCGAATTGAGGGAAGAACGCAAAAATTAACCTCTGGTGAATCAATATTTATTGCACAAGGAGAGAAACATAGCCTTGCAAACAATAGTAAAAATCAATTAGAGATAATTGAAGTACAAAGTGGTAAATATTTCGGAGAAGATGACATAATTAGAATTAATGATATCTACGGAAGAATAAATAAATGAAAAAAGCTTTTATTACAGGAATTACTGGGCAAGACGGATCATATTTAGCTGAATTACTTTTGGAAAAGGGATATGAAGTTCATGGCATTATTCGTAGATCATCCATTTTTAATACACATAGAATAGATCATTTAATTAAGCAATCAAATTTTTACACTTATTATGGTGATTTAACTGATTCTAGTAATTTACATAGATTATTGGAAAAAATTAAACCAGACGAAGTTTATAATTTGGGGGCACAATCACATGTAGCTGTCTCATTCGAAGTGCCAGAATATACTGCGGAAGTTGATGGTACGGGTGCTATCCGATTACTTGATGCTATTCGTGACTCTAAGGTAGATTGCAAGTACTATCAAGCATCAACATCAGAATTATTTGGCGGTATTCCTGGAACGGAGCCTCAGAGTGAATCTACCCCTTTTTATCCTAAATCTCCCTATGGAGCTGCGAAGCTTTACGCTTATTGGGTGACAGTGAACTATCGTGAATCGTATGGGCTTTTTGCATGTAATGGAATTTTGTTTAATCATGAATCTCCTCGACGTGGAGAGACATTTGTCACAAAAAAAATTACTCAAGCTGTTGCACGCATTCATCAAGGAAGACAGAAAGTTCTAAAATTAGGAAATATGGATGCAAAGCGTGACTGGGGTCATGCTAAAGATTTTGTTTATGCACAATGGCTTATGCTTCAACAGGATAAGCCACAAGATTATGTAATTGCAACCGGAGAAACTCATACAGTTCGTGAATTTGTGGAAGTTGCATTTAGAGAAATAGCTATAGATATTGAATGGAAAGGTAAAGGTATTGATGAAAAGGGTATTAATAGTAAAACAAAAGAGGTTCTTGTAGAAATAGATGAAAAATATTTTCGACCGACCGAAGTTGAGTGTCTTCTAGGAAATCCAAGTAAAGCTGAAAAAGAACTTGGCTGGAAAAGAACAGTTTCTTTCCAGGAATTGGTTTCTGGTATGGTCAAATACGACTTGAAAAATGATCATTTTGGCGGCCTAGAATGAGTATGGTATTTAATATACAAGAGTCTAATAAAGTTAAAGGAGTTTACATATTAAAACCTTCAATTTCTGAAGATATAAGAGGAAATATTTGGACCTCATTTTTAAAAGAAGAAGTTGAAAAATTATTGCCTGATGATTTATATTTTAAGCATGATAAATTTTCAGAGTCTAAATATAATGTTTTGAGAGGGTTTCATGGCGATAACAAATCATGGAAGTTAGTTACTTGTGTATTTGGAGAGATATATCAAGTGGTTGCAGATTTTAGAGAGGGATCACCTACATTTATGAAATGGGAAAAAATGGTTATCAATAAAAGCAATCAAATTCTAATATTAATACCCCCAGGAATAGGTAATGCATATTATGTGTCAAGTTCAAAGGCAGTCTATCATTATAAATTAGCCTATAAGGGAGAATATTTCGATACCAATAATCAATTTACTCGATCATGGGACAATAAAGATCTTAATGTTGATTGGCCTGTGAAAAAACCAATACTTTCTTCAAGAGATTCTCTTTAATAAAGACTTATTGCTAACTAACTATGAAACTTTACCCGAGTATCAAGATAAATATTTATGAGTACTAAAAGAATAAATAACATTAAAAAAAATATTTTAAAGGTTTCTTATTCTGCAAAGGATGGGCACGTAGCAAGTTCTTTTTCGATTATAGATATATTATTTATTTTATATGACCAAGTAATGAATTTGACACTTGATAATTTAAATAATGAGGATAGAGATTTTATGGTGCTAAGCAAAGGCCATGCCTCACTTGCACATGCCTCAATTTTAGAAGAGAAAGGCTTTATAACCAATAAACAATTAATGAGTTTTTGTTCACATAATAGTATTTTGGGTGGGCACTTAAGCAGTAAAAAAGTTCCTGGGGTGGAGGCTTCAACAGGATCGCTTGGGCACGGGATTTCCATATCTATAGGGATAGCTTTAGCATCTAAGATTAAGCGCTTATCAAATAGAGTTTTTGTGATTGTTGGTGATGGTGAGATAAATGAAGGGACATTTTGGGAATCTATGTTACTCGGCGCGCAACATAATCTTAATAATTTATATTGTATTATTGACTTTAATAGGTCAAATGATAGAGCAATAAAGCTTGATCCATTGGAAGACAAACTAAAAGCCTTTGGCTGGGATGTGTTGGTTATTAATGGGCATTCCCATGATGAGATATATGATTCACTCAATTATCAATCATCAGGCAAACCAATCGCTATCATTGC
>NYXF01000084.1 GCA_002685455.1 Porticoccus sp.
CCTGGCATTACGGGGTAGGGTGTAGGGTGTCACAACTAGCACATCTAGTGCATCTCCATCTTCTGATAATGTTTCAGGGATATAACCATAATTAGCGGGGTAAAACATTGGAGTGGCCACAAATCGATCTACAAAAATAGCATCAGAATCCTTATCAACCTCGTATTTAATAGGATCATGGTTTGCTGGTATCTCAATAACTACGTTGATATCACCTGGAAGATCATTACCTGCTGGAATTTTGTTGTAGCTCATTTTTTTTTCTCTTAGTTAGTAGTTTTGATATAAATTTATGTAGTTCGCCCTAAAAAAATCTTCCATGGAAGTGCATGAATTATACTGTTGAGATGTGCTTATTGCCACCCTCGGTTGAATTAAAATTTATTGCTTTTTAAAAAAATATCATTACTTGTTGCTAAAAGAAAAAGACAATGTAAAATCACTTAGATTGCTTTATAAGCGATATTCCTAAGGGGAGGCTATGACCTGAGACATCTTCGGATGGACCCTTTGAACCTGATCCGGATAGTACCGGCGTAGGGATAGGACGCATTTTCTCAACGTTCAATCTTTTACCTTTCCGGGTCTCTTAACTTTTGTTAACGAGGCTTAGTTATGCAAATTAGTAATATAAATATATCAACAATTTTGATGGTGATATTCTTCGCTATACTTCATTTAAATACATATGCTCAAGGCACCACAGATATCTTAGAACCCATAAAACCTGGAGCTGATACCAAAATATATTCTAAAAGGACTCAAGACAGAGAAGAGTCATCCGTACTCTCTGAAATTATCATTAAAGCGGATTTTCGTGACATTAATATAATGGATAGTGCTAATAGCGTTACTGTTATCGACACTAAGGATTTTGAAAGGCGTGATGCAGAGCACATAGAGCAGGTTCTTAATCTAGCTCCCAATGTGAATTTTTCAAGTTCTTCTTCAAGAGGCAAATTCTTTCAAGTTCGTGGTATTGGCGAACGAAGCCAATATGTCGAACCAATAAATCCCTCTGTAGGCCTTTACATAGATGGAATTGACTTTACCGGTTTAGGTGGTGCTGCAACTACTTTAGATATAAAACAAATTGAGATTTTTAAAGGTCCTCAAGGCACAAGTTATGGTGCAAATGCCATGGCTGGACTAATTGATATGCGATCTAATGATCCATCAAAAAAATTTAAAGGCGCTATTAACTCCTCAATTAGTGAATACGAGAGAAGGACTGTTTCTACTATATTAAGTGGCCCCATAACTAGTGATTTAGGATATCGTTTTGCTATGCAGCGGTCAAAAAGAGATGGCTATACAGATAATGATTTCCTTGGTCGAGATGATACTAATGGTATTGATGAGCAAACTTTAAGACTTAAGTTGAATCTTCAAGCTAATCAGTACCTTAATTTCAGTTTCTCTGGATTATACTTTGATGCAGATAATGGCTATGACACGTTTTCGCTAGACAATACGCGTGATACTTTATCCGATCAACCTGGTCACGATCGTCAAGAAACTATTGCATTTTCTCTCGAGAGTAGATGGACAGAAAATAAGGAATTTGACGTAATTTCTCTTTTTAGCCATTCAAGTAGTGATCTGGAATATGGTTTTGACGAGGACTGGAGCTATAACTCAATCTGTTCAGATTACACTTGCGGTTATGCTGCATTTGAATCTTTTGATAACTATATTCGAGATAAAAGGACAACCACAATTGATTTCCGCCTAGTGTCAAAAGCTGAGAGTTTAATTTTTAATGGATCAACCGATTGGGTAACCGGGATTTATTTTAAAGATCAGGAAGAATCTCTATTGCGCAAGCGGACACTTTATTCAGATTTTTCGAGTGATTTTGATACAAAAAACTTCGCTATTTATGGACAATTGGGTACGCAGCTTAATGATAAATTAAGGTTAACTTCAGGATTGAGATTAGAGTATAGAAAAGGAGATTACTCTGGAAGTCCATCGGTCAATTACGACACTGGAGAGCGCTTATGGGGAGGTAAGATTGGACTAGAGTATTTAATGACTGACGATATTATGATTTATAGCTTGATTTCACGCGGCTATAAGGCGGGTGGGGTCAATAGTAGTTCTTCGTTGGATCCAAAAAATAGAAGCTTTGATACAGAGTACCTTTGGAATTATGAAACTGGAATCAAAGCGGACTGGCTTGATGGAACACTGAATAGCCAGTTAGCTATCTTCTATCAGGACCGTCGTAAAATGCAGGTTAAACAATCTCTGGTAGACTGTAATGTTGGAGAAGCATGTTCATTTACTGATTATATTGAAAATGCCGAAAAGGGAGCAAATTATGGTGCTGAGATGGAGTTTAGGTGGATTGCTCTTAATAATGTAGATATCTATGGAAGCTTGGGACTGCTTAGGGCAATATTCAAAGATTATAAGAGTTATTCACATATTGATGTTGATAAATATGCAGCCAACCCCTCACCGAAAGATATGAGTGGGCATAAACAAGCCCATGCCCCTTCTTATCAGTTCTCCCTTGGCACGGATATACGTCTTACAAATAATCTCACTATGGGTATAGAACTCGAGGGAAAAGAGGAATTTAGTCTTTCTCCTCGACATAATGCAAAATCTAATCGTTATGAGCTATTAAATTCTCATTTAAATTATCAGTTTGGCAAATGGAGCTTTTCTCTATGGGGCCGAAATCTTAATGATCGCGATGTCATTGTGAGAGGGTTTGGAGCCTTTGGTAATGATCCGCGAAAAAATTATGTAGTAGAGCCATATTATCAATATGGTGAACCTAGAGTGATTGGGGCTACAGCCAAATATAGTTTCTAGTCACACAAATTTAACTTTATCTATGAGATTAACTGATTTTGGAAAATTTTATAAATTTTAACTGGGTTAGTATTGAAACGTTAGCCGTTATTCTGGCGATTATCTACCTATTTTTAGCTGTAAGAGAGAATAGCTTGTGTTGGTATTTTGTTTTTTTTAGTGCAGCTATTTATATTTGGATTTTCATCAATTCTAGCCTTTATATGGCCTCGTTGCTTAATATCTTCTATGCCCTTATGTCTATTTATGGTTTGTATCAATGGCGCAAAGGTGGAGATAGAAAGTCGGGCCTACCTATTAAATGTCTTAGCTCGTCTCTTCATATTTTTATAGTTATTTCAGTGATTAGTTTATCGTTATTTATAGGTTATTTTTTAGGGTTATATACTGACTCAAAATTTCCATATCTAGATTCTTTCGCTGCATTATCGTCAATAGCAACAACAATAATGGTGGCAAGAAAAATACTTGAAAACTGGTTGTATTGGATCGCTATAGATGCAGTTTCGATATATTTATATTTAAGTCAAGATCTCTACCAGACAGCTATACTTTTTGTTTTATACATGATTTTGTCCATAATAGGTTATTATGAGTGGCGTAAGCGCTATCTTTCATATAACAGATCCTGAGCAAGCAAGTGTACCTATTAGAACAAGCAATAGCTGGCTGGAAAAACTGGAATATTTCATTATCAGAAAAGCCCAAGGTTGAGCGTGAGTTATTGGGTGGTTCTACCAATCGATCCTTCCTGACTATATCCGGTTTCAACAAGATTGTTATTAGGGTGAATAACCAAAATAACGAAAATTTAGGCTTTGATCGCCAAAGAGAGATCAAGATTCTCGCACTAATTGAAAGCTTAAATATTTCACCTAAAATTTATTTTGCTGATAAAAATGTATTAGTTAGTGATTTCATTGAAGGATATCAATGGACAAACAAAGACTTTGCTATTCCTTCGAATAAAGAGAAAGTCTTCTCGGTTATAAATAAGATAAAAAATGTCAAAGTTCCTTTTTTTCTGGAAAGACGAAAATATTCTAAATATTGTCAAAACTATATAAAGCAATTAGTAGCCACTAGTAATCCCAGAAAAAATAAGTTTTATGATGAATTGATGGCTGTAGCAGTTACTCTTGATAGTAAAGTGTGGTCTCCAGTAATTAATCATCAAGATATTGTGCCGGGTAACTTAATAGAAAAAGATAATCAAATATTTCTTATAGATTGGGAATACTCTGCTTTTGGTCATCCAGACATAGATTTGGTCAGATTGTATGGCCTTGATTATGAGAGTGAGTCCACCAAAGATTTATTATTTCTCCAGCAAGGAATCGATAAATTGTGGAGCATTTTGCGTGGTTAATTTAGAGCTTTTATTTTATGTCTCTGATTTACTTGAAATAGCCTTACTCAAAACTAAACCAAGTTCAAATAACAACCACATTGGTATCGCTAAAAGAATTTGTGAAATCACATCTGGTGGTGTTAATAGCATACCGAGGCTAAAGCATAATACGAATATATAGGGGCGTTTTTTTCCAAGACGGCTGGGGTCCACCAAACCCATCCAGGATAAAATAACAATTGCTACAGGAATTTCAAAACTTAATCCAAAAGCAAAAAAAAGCTTAAGGACAAAATCTAAATAACTTCGGATATCCGTCATCACAAGCACACCATCTGGGCTTACGCTCGTGAAGAATGAGAACACTAAGGGGAAAACAAGATAGTAGGCAAAAGCCATCCCAGCATAAAATAACAATACACTGGAAAGAAACAATGGAACTACTATCATTTTTTCTCGTTTATATAGACCAGGAGCAACAAAAGCCCAAACTTGATAGAGAATAAATGGCATTGCTATAAATATCGATAACACAAGCGTTAGCTTGAATGGAGTCATGAACGGTGAAGTAACGTCTGTAGCAATCATCGAAGAATTTAATGGAAGACTCGCAACTAAAGGATCGGATAAATATAAATATAATTCGTTACTATAAGCGAATAATCCTAAAAAAATAAACAGCACAACGAGTATGCATTGCAGTAATCGGTTTCTCATCTCTAAAAGATGTGCAACCATCGGTTTTATTGAGGACTCTTTAACGTTCATTTTGAGGTATTTTCAGGAGTATTTTTTTCAAATATTTTTTTTTCAGTCTTTGGTGTATTGAGATCTTGCATGATTTTTTCATTATGAAGTTGCCGCTTAATATCATCCATGCCTACCTCATCTTCAAGTTGCTTGCGGGCTGTGGAAAAAACTTGCTTAATCCTCCCGACCCAGAGACTTACCTGACGAACAGCATGCGGAAGCCTTTTGGGCCCCATAACGACTAGAGACACCACCGCAATTAAGAGTATCTCCATGAAGCCAATATCAAACATAAGTTAACCCCATTTTCCCCTGTGCATAACGAACTATTCTACAGTTTCTTTTTTAGAATCTATGTCTTTATCATTTGCAGGGGCGCTATCTTTGCTTGACACATCATTAGACACTGAGTCTTTAAAACCCTTAACAGCGCCTCCTAAATCAGAGCCTATATTACGTAATTTTTTGGTTCCAAAAATTATTGCAATAATGACTAAGATAATTAGTAATTCTTGCCATCCAGGTATCATAGTAGCTTCTCTTTTTTTGTTTAAATCATCCTTGCTAAATTTCTATTTCTTTTTACGTTGTCTTTTTTCTTCAAGACCAGATAGAGCAAATCTTCGTTCCAATTCTTTTAGCACAGAAGACGCGTCTTCTCCTAAATAAGAGAGCATAACTAATGAGTGGAACCAAAGGTCTGCTGTTTCATAGACAAGTTTTTCGGTGTTTCCACTTTGCTCTGCATCACGAGCAGCCAAAAGAGTTTCAACACTCTCTTCACCTAGTTTCTCTAAAATCTTATTTAATCCTTGGTGATTTAGCGATGCAACATAAGAGTCTGCAGGGTCAGATTTTTTTCGACCTTCAATGATCTCAGTCAGTTTGCTCAACACATCAATATTCATTTATAAATCTCTTTTGGATCCTTAATAACAGGGTCGATGCTTGTCCATTCATTGTTTTTTAAAACTTTATAGAAGCATGACGTTCTGCCTGTATGACAAGATATTCCACCTACTTGCTCAACTTTTATAATTAATACATCACCATCACAGTCTAGGCGAATTTCTTTTATATATTGTATATACCCCGATTCTTCTCCTTTACGCCATAATTTTTTTCTGGATCGAGACCAGAAAACTGCACGTTGTTCTCTCACTGTGAGCTCTAATGCTTCCCTATTCATCCAAGCAAACATGAGCACTCTACTTGAGGTGTCGTCTTGAACTATAACGGGAAATAAGCCATCCTCATTCCACACAATGTCATTAAGAAATTTATTCATAGTTAACATTATGACATCTGTTCCTATAACAGCAATATTCATTTCCTTCTAAAATACTTTAGGAGTATATAATTGTTAAAAGGAGCACTACTTAAAAAGTAGTATTAATAATCCAATTCCAACAAGTAGTAGACTATTTTGGGGTATATTATTTGTTATCTCTACCCAATCTGAAAAGCCCAAACTAAGACCGCCTCCAATAAAAGTGAACCCTATCCAGCGATAAAAAACAAACTTTTTGGGTTCAGACTTTATTGGAACGAGTTCCTCAGATTTTTTATTATTTTTTTGAATATTCTCTAGGTTTTGAAAAATCATCTGCGGTAATTGCGGTAATTGCTCTAGCCACTCAGGACCATATCGTTTTAATTTCTCTATCAAGGCTTTTGGTTTAAATCTATTCTTAAGCCAACGCTCAAGGAAAGGGTGAGCTGTTTCCCATAAATCTAGATCAGGATATAACTGGCGACCTAGTCCTTCAATATTAAGTAGTGTCTTCTGGAGTAACACTAGAGATGGCTGAACTTCCATATCAAACCGTCGAGCAGTTTGAAATAGGCTAACCAAAAGATAACCGAACGAAATTTCCTTTAATGGGAGGCCAAAAATAGGTTCACACACCGATCTGATAGCTGCGGTAAAATCACCTACATTCGTTTCTTCAGGAACCCAGCCAGATAAAATATGCAATTCTGCAACCTGCTTATAATCGCGTCGAAAAATAGCTAGTAAGTTTCTTGCCAGATAATACTGATCAGCGTCTGAAAGAGTCCCTATAATTGCACAGTCTATTGCTAAATACTTAGGCTCTTTCGGCTTGCTATAGTCAACAAAAATATTTCCTGGATGCATATCAGCATGAAAAAAATTATGCTCAAAAACTTGCGTAAAAAATATTTCAACACCTCTTTCAGCCAAAATCTTAAAATCAACATCATGTTTTCTTAATGTAGCTATATCGGTTACAGGTGCAGCGTAAATTTGCTCCATGACCATAACCTTTTGATTGGTGTGCTTCCAATAAATATTAGGGACATAGAGCATTGAAGAGTCTTGGAAGTTACGTCTGAGCATGGAAGCATTAGCCGCTTCTCTTTGTAAATTTAATTCATCAAAAATTGTTATTTTATAGTCACTTACTATTTCTGTAAGCTTCATTCTTCGCCCATCCAAAGTATTATTTTCTAACCATTTAGCTATAGAAAGCATTAGTTCAATATCTTGTTCTATAATGCGTTCAATGCCAGGCCTAATAACTTTCACTACTACTTTTTCACCATTTGGTAGTACCGCAGAATGGACCTGCGCGACTGATGCCGATGCTAGAGGCTGACGGTCAAAGCTTAAGAAGAGATCATTGATTTTTTTACCAAGCGCTTCTTCGACAATATTTATGAATTCGTTATTATCAAAAGGAGGAACATTATCTTGAAGCCTGCTTAGTTCGCTACAAATATCGGGGGGAATTAAGTCTGGTCTCGTAGAAAGAAGCTGACCAAATTTTACAAATATAGGACCGAGCCCCTCGAGGGCATATCTAAGACGTTCTCCTCTATTCTTTTGTATTTTAGGAAAAATTTTTGTAAATAATAGAGGTAATCTTAGCTTCAAGGGAAGCTTGGCTCTATTGATGAAAGTATCAAGACGATAACGAATACAAAAGCCAATAATTGTGGTTAAACGATTAATTTTCATTGCTCTTCAATTCACCCCTTTTTAGTTCTGGGCACTAACTTTGTTTGAGCTAAATTTTTAAGTTTAGCTGCAAGCCTATCAACTCGCATACCAATGCGTTCAACTTCATTTTGTAATTTTTTTATGGCATCACCAAAACCATCAGCTTGAATAGAATTTGGTATTACTTTGATTTCTTCTTGTGCAAACTCAATAGCTGATAGGGTTGTTTGTTTTAATATCTTTTTTTTCCATTGATGAGACGATCTGAGCGATTTTGCGACTGCATATGCAGGAATATCACCAATTATATCAGCAAGCGCCGCTTCCCAATCAATATCTAAATTTTTAAATAGTTTTTGAAGCTGTCTTAACATTTCTTGATCACCAGAAACATTTATACCAGAATCGAAAAATGATACCTGTTCATCTATATTGATATACAGTGACGTAAAAGATAAACCAGTCCCCTTCAGTTTGAGATCAGCAGGATTTTTATGTTGCTTTTTTAACTGAATTGATCCGGTTTTAAATAAAATATATATAGATAAGTTTGGTGTCGTACACTCTATCTTAAGTATTTTCCCGATCAGGTTAGTAAAGCAAGAGCGAGTAGACGGGTCATAATCCATCGCCTTATTTATTAGAGACTCAAGTGCTTTTATTTCAGGATCTTTATCGCGCTTAGAGAAATTTTTTTTTATGAAATTTAGGATCAAGTTTTAAAACCTCTGTGCAGACAAACAATTCCACCAGTCATATTATAGTATTCTGTATCTGAGAAATTGGCTTGAACCATCATATTTTTTAAAGTAGTTTGATCTGGATGCATACGAATTGATTCAGCTAAATATTGATAACTTTGTGAATCATTCGCAACAAATTTCCCAATTTTTGGAAGCAGCTTGAATGAATAGAAATCGTACGTTTTTTTGAGAAATGCACTCGATGGTTCGGAGAATTCTAATATTAATAGCCTGCCGCCAGACTTGAGAATTCTGTACATTGACCTTAAAGCCATTTCTTTATCAGTCACATTTCTTAAGCCAAAAGCAATAGTTATACAATCAAATGTATTATCCGGAAATGGTAAATTTTGAGCATCACCAAGTGTATAAAAAACTTCATTTGAGCAGGCTGCATCAATTAATTTATCCCGACCAATTTTCAACATAGATTCATTTATATCTAATAAAACAACCTTACCTTTCTCACCTACTATTTTTGAAAATTTGAGTGTAAGATCACCTGTTCCACCTGCTACATCTAAGACTGACTGACCGGCCCTTACCCCTGAAAGATTTACAGCGTAACGCTTCCATAACCTATGAATACCAACAGACATTAGATCATTCATCAGATCATATTTTCCAGCGACTGAGCGGAATACATCAGCTACTTTGGTTGCTTTTTCTTCAACAGGAACTTGCTCAAAGCCAAAATGTGTTGTTTTATTATCTTCCATTATAAAATATATGTTTGTTCTTAATAAATAACCATTATACACCTCTGAGTCTCGAGTGTCCTTGAGGTTTTAGTTATCGATTTAGTTATCATTTAACGATAAATTAAAACTTACCGTTTTTTTTCAAATAATTTCTATTGATTCGATATCGTATAATGCTTACTAAAATGGTATGTTACTATAAAAAACTAGATAGTAGATTTAGGAAAATAAAGGATACCCAAAAAATGCGCTTAATTACTATATCTATAATTATTTTTTTGATGTCTGCATGCACAACTATAAAAGAATCAGAGTATTTAGCTCCATTCATAAAGGAAAAGTCATCCATTTCCCTTCCTCCTTCAAAAGATATAGAAGTATCCGGTCAAAAAAATACCATTAGGAGTGAAAATCGTGCTGTAGTTCCCTACTTCGAGATAATTTTTTATAACAAGAATAATCCTGTGCACACTAAGGTTGGCGAAGATAAAGAAGTGGTAAAATCAAAAATATCTAGGTTATCTAATGATTTAATGCAAAAGATTACAGATAAAGTTTACGAAGATTTTATATTAGAAATGAAAAAACAGGGTATCGAGATACTTCCAACCGAATCTTTAGATAGCTCGCCAACTTATACCAGCTTTTCAAACTCGGGTTTAATTGAGCTAGAGGAAACATTATATGGCCCAGCTGCTACATCGGTATCACCGACAGGGATGAAATCGTCTGATTTGGATGCGACCAGAGGAAAGCAAATAAAAAAAATTATGGATGAGATGAATGCTTCGGTTATGAACATAACCTTTTATGTTAGCCATATTGATAAAAAAATTAATCCCAGATCAACATCTCCATATAGTATAGATGTAGAACAAAAAATTTCAGTTGTTAAGGGGTCTCGTATGCAATTTTTTGGATTGCAAGCCACTAAATGCGAGGGGTACTGTGAAAGCTCTGTTGTGAATGTAAAGTTAGGGAAATCTATCAAAAGAAATACGAAAGTTGGGATACTTAAAAGAGCTACTGCAAAGTCAATTGTTAAACAAAAAGAAATAAAACGAGAAACAAGGCCTAGTGAATCGAATTTAAAATCCCAAGCTGCTAATCTCGGAGAAAAGGCTATGGATTGGATTTCAAGCCTATCAGAAAAAAATGAAGACTTACGCGCATATGAGCTCCGTATTGATCCAGTAAAGTATGAAAAAGTTGTTGGGGAGCTTTTGAGAGATACCACAGAAAAATTAGTTAGGGAGATAACCTTCGCTGATCAAGAAGAAGTACTGAGCGAATAGAAAATACTTAACTATAGCAATTATTTTATGGGTAACTTGTCGTGTTTTACAAGATCGCTTGAATGTTTAAACCATGATGCTTTGGAGTCCCAAAAAATATTTTGTGATGGGGCTATTGTTGTACCAGTATCGATTGTGCCTGCAGGTACTACGATAGCCTTATTTGTTTTAGCTTGCCACGGTAAAGAGGAACCACAATTTTTGCAAAAGGATGTGGCAAAGTGCTTGGTTTCTTTGGGTTCAAATCTTACAACTAAGTGACTGCCTGAAATCCATCTGAAATGGTCTATAGCAATCAATATATTAGAAGCAAAAGCACTGCCCGTAAATTTTCTGCATCTACTGCAGTGACAGTATTGAAAAATTCCTAAATTGCCAGAAAATTCATAAGCCACTTTTCCGCAGAGGCATGAACCAGCAGTTACTTTATTTTTCATTATTGGCCTCATAGGCTTCGGGTGTTTGAGACTTAAGAAAACTGATAATGGCTGATGATTCATACATCCAGATTGTGTCTTTACTATTTTCATGGATTCTAAGGCAAGGAACCTTGAGTTTCCCTCCGCCTTGCACTAGATCTTGCATTCCAATTTCAGAATCTCTTGGGTCTATAAGATTTATAGATAAATTGTATTTTTTCATGACTCTACGGACTTTCACACAAAAAGGACAGGCAGGGTAGTGATATAAAGTAAAACTAGCAAATTTTTTATCTATCTCATTTTGCAAAATAGAATTCCTCATTATTGATTTCGGTGAAAAAATCCAGTTAAGTGATAATATAAAAACCCCTAAAATCCATCTGATAACAGCCATAATAACCTCTATTTTAATAATAGTTTTCTACATACAGTTACGGAAAGTTTATAGATAATTTAAACAAGCCTTATAGTCCGACGATTTGGATCGCGATATTTCCCAGTATTATTTAATGCATCTAGGTAGTTGTTCCAATAAGAATCGTAATTAACAGCAAGATTGTATAGAAAATTCCAACTATATATACCGCTGTTATGAGTATCACTGAAAGTAAGTCTTACTGCATAATTACCGATAGATTCAACAGCAGTAATTTTTACAAATTTCTTACCATCCTGAAGGATGCCTTGTCCTTTGCCATGACCTTTGACTTCTGCGCTAGGTGAATTTACGCGGAGGTATTCACCAGACAAAAGGAAACTGCCAATTTTTTCATAATTTAAATATAAACTCCCTTCTTTTTTATTAAGTTTAATTTCTTTTGGTACCACTTTTTCCACCATTTTCAATATGATTTATTTCTAAAATCAAATTTTAATCACAAGATAAACCTTGATAGATCGTCATCTTGCGATATGTGGTTTAACTGCTTATTTACATATTCTAGATTAATATCAATACTTTTCCCTTCTTCCGCAAGATCAGAGGCATTAAAAGAAATCTCTTCAAGTAGTTTTTCCATTATGGTATGTAGTCTTCGTGCGCCAATATTTTCTGTACGCTCATTAATTTCGTAAGCAATTTCGGCAATACGCCTAACGCCATCGGAATGAAAAACTACATTAAGACCCTCTGTCTCGAGTAACTTATGATATTGCTCTGTGAGAGAAGCTCTGGGCTCTGTAAGAATTTTTTCAAAGTCTTTACTGGTGAGTGAATTGAGCTCAACTCTTATTGGTAGTCTACCTTGCATTTCTGGAATTAAATCTGATGGCTTTGACAAGTGAAACGCACCAGAAGCAATAAATAAAATATGATCTGTTTTTATCATTCCGTATTTAGTCGTTACAGTACAACCTTCGATCAAGGGTAAAAGATCCCGCTGTACACCCTCTCGAGAGACGTCAGCACCAGTATTTGGACTACTCTTCGCAACTTTATCAATTTCATCGATAAAAACGATTCCATTTTCTTCGGCAGACTCTACTGCTCGAACTTTGAGCTCTTCTTCATTGATAAGTTTGGAGGCTTCTTCTTCTGTAAGTCTCGCCATAGCCTGAGCTACTGTCATTCTGAGTTTATTTTTTTTATTTTTTTCAATAGACGAGAACATATTTTGTAACTGATTTGTCATTTCCTCCATACCAGGAGGAGCCATGATTTCAAAACCCGGTGTAACACTGCTAACATCAATTTCTATTTCTTTATCATCCAAAAGATTTTCGCGGAGTTTTTTTCGCATAAGCTGGCGGCTAGAAGATTCATTCTGATCTGTTGAATCACTCTTTAACGGTGGCAATAATGCGTCTAGAATTCTTTCTTCAGCATTATCCGCAGCTCTATGTTTAGCTTTATGGATTTCCTGGCCGCGTAATTTTTTTATTGAAACCTCGACTAAATCACGAATGATTGACTCTACATCTTTTCCAACATAACCAACCTCAGTGAACTTCGTTGCCTCAACTTTTACGAATGGTGCATTAGCTAATTTAGCTAATCTTCTTGCTATTTCAGTTTTACCTACACCAGTTGGACCAATCATAAGTATATTTTTTGGTGTAACCTCGGATCGTAAATCTCTGTCTAGATTCATACGTCGCCATCGATTTCTCAGGGCAATTGCAACAGATCGCTTAGCTGTTTGTTGGCCTATGATATGGGTATCTAATTCGTGAACAATTTCACGAGGTGTCATATTGGACATAATGATAAAGCCTCATAAGGGTATAATTTTTAAAAAGTTAATTTTTGTTGAAATCTAATACTTCTATCGTACGATTATGATTCGTATAGATACAAATATCACCAGCAATCTCAAGGCTTTTTTCTACGATAGATTTTGCATCAAGATCAGTATTCTCGATCAATCCTTTAGCCCCTGCTTGTGCAAATGGTCCGCCTGAACCGATGGCTATCAAATCATCCTCAGGTTGAATCACATCCCCATTACCCGTAATTATTAGAGATGCATCCTTATTTGCAACTGCGAGTAGAGCTTCCAATTTTCTTAAAATACGATCTGATCTCCAGTCTTTAGCTAGCTCAACAGCTGCGCGAGTTAAATTTCCTTCATGTTGTTCAAGCTTAACTTCAAATCGTTCAAAGAGAGTGAAAGCATCAGCAGTACCTCCAGCAAAACCAGCAATTACCTCGTCATTAAAGAGTCGCCTAACTTTCTTGGCATTACCTTTCATAACTGTATTTCCAAAAGTCACTTGACCATCGCCACCTATAACCACTTTGCCGTTTCGACGTACCGATAGGATTGTAGTTCCGTGATATTGCTCCAAGAGTTTCTCCTTTAATGAATTTATGTTTAAGTTATAAATGATAATTCTTACACTATTATAGTTATTAATGGGGTGGAATCCTCCAAATTCAATACAAAAATGTATATGTAGTTATTATCACCCCAGCCGTAATGACATAAAATATAAATATAAATGGTTATTTTACTGGAAAGTATCAATCTATTTGGTAATGTAGACAGTATGACTAGAAATGATCGATTAGTTGAAATGAACTTTTGCCTAATAATGAAGCTTTAATGAAAGTGGCAAAATTAATTCTTTTATTTGCACTAAGTTCAGTTTTGGCTTCATGTGCAATGATTAGTAATGAACATCAAAAGCCTAATATAACGCTTACCCATCTAGAAACGTTAGAGCGGAAAGGTTTGAATCAAGTCATCATCGTTCGTTTTAAGATCGAGAATCCGACCAATGAAGACATGCATATATCAAAGTTTTCTTACCGATTAGACCTTGAGAATATTGAGCAAATAACTGGAATAGTATATGGATTAAAAGCAGTCCCCGCCCTGGGGAAAACCCAAGTTGAATTTAAGGTTACTATGAATATTTTTTCAGCTTTTAGGGTTCTAGAGTCAGCAATAAAAAATAAAGATGGCATTATCAAGTATGGACTAGTCACCAAAGTTAGTTCTGTATGGTGGAAACTCCCCTTTGTTATAGAAAAATCTGGACAAATCAACTTAACTGATAAGTTTTTATAAATCCCTGAGTGTTAAAAATATGACATATTTAAAACTTAAGTTTTAAAATATTATAGCTAGGCCGGTAAAATGCAGATAACTAAAGACATTTTGAGTGGAAAAACGCAGTTGCATTTAGCTAACTATGACGACAAATTTTTAATGCATGCTGAGGTCTTAAAGCCGTTCTGTATGCTAAAATATGCCGCAGAAAAACAGGGTTTTGACCTCAGGATAGCTAGTAGCTTTCGCCTATATGAACGTCAGCTTACAATTTGGAATGAAAAAGCCTCAGGAAAAAGAGAAGTATTAGATTCTCTTGGGCAACCCCTAGACTCAAATAAACTATCGAAAATACAAAAGGTTTTTGCAATTTTGCGTTGGTCTGCACTGCCCGGTTGCTCCAGACATCATTGGGGCACTGATATCGATGTATGGGATGCAGCCGCAGTTCCTGAATCATATCAACCTCGGCTAATGCCTGCAGAATATAATTCAGGTGGACCTTTTTATGAGTTATCGAAATGGTTGAGAAATGAATCAATAAATTTTGATTTCAGTGTACCGTATTCTGTTGATAACGGAGGTGTTGCCATAGAACCTTGGCACATAAGTTATACTCCACTAGCAAAAAGATTTGAAAATGCATTAAATATTTCATATATCAATACGATCATTAATACAGATAAGTTAATTTTTAGCGATATTGTGTCCACTAACCTTGATGAAATATTTATAAGATTCATTAAAAATAAAAAAATGAAAAGCTTAATATGAAAAAAAATCAGCATGGATCAAAACTCACTCAGTTAGATGAATCTAAATTTTTTGAAGAGGATTCGTTATGGGCAGATATCATTTCAGAGTGCCAGGTATGTCTGAAAGAAGAGAGGCTGTTAGAAAATTTTTTGCGAACCGCGATATTTAATCAGGATTCTTTGGAGGATGCCCTGTCTTGGATTTTGGCAGAGCATCTGAAAAGCAATACTATCAGTCATGATTCACTGCGATTAATTATAAGAGAGGTACTCTTTTCCGATAATACAGTTAGAAAGCAAGTGAGAATGGATTTAATTGCATATATCGAGAGAGACCCTGCTTGTGATAAATATCACTTACCCCTTCTTTATTTCAAGGGTTTTCACGCGCTTCAAACACATCGCGTAAGCCATATACTTTGGAAAAAAAATAGAAAAAATTTAGCGTTGTATATACAAAATAGAGCCTCAGAGGTCTTTTCTGTAGATATTCACCCTGCTGCAAAGATTGGCGGAGGAATCATGATTGATCATGCAACTGGCCTAGTTATAGGTGAAACAACAGTGATAGATGATAATGTCTCCCTCTTACATTCTGTCACTTTGGGCGGAACAGGATTAGGAGCTGACGATAGGCATCCAAAAATTCGATCCGGCGTGATGATTGCTGCAGGTGTGAAAATACTTGGTAATATAGAAATAGGAACCGGCGCGAAAGTTGGGGCAGGAAGCCTTGTTCTTGAGCCAGTTCCACCCCATACGACTGTTGCTGGTGTGCCATCAAAAATAGTTGGATGTCCAGAAGAGGAAGAGCCTTCTAGAGAAATGAATCAAGCTATCATTACAAATAGCTAATGTTTTACCAATTTTTTTTCGAGGAAAATCTTTATTAAAAATAATGAAAAATGATGAATCAAAAAAAAACTATACAGCAAAATTGCACTTTCTAGCATTTTTAAAACGAAGAATTTCACGCCCAGTTAAATATTCATATCATGGTATTA
>NYXF01000085.1 GCA_002685455.1 Porticoccus sp.
AGCGGGGCTATCGTTGGCTTACTCGGACCCAATGGAGCTGGCAAAACCACCTGCTTTTACATGATAGTTGGTTTAGTTGAGCAAGATGGAGGAGAAATATTTATTGGTACCGAAAATATAACCAACCTTCCTATGCATGGGCGAGCACAAAAAGGTATTGGTTACCTTCCTCAAGAAGCCTCAGTCTTCAGAAAGATGACTGTAGTGGATAATATTTTATCGATTCTTGAAACACGACACGATATTGACGATGTTCAACGAAAAGCTAAAACTGAAAATCTGCTAGAAGAATTCCATCTATCACATATACGAAATTCTATAGGCTTAAGTCTATCTGGAGGCGAGCGGAGAAGGGTAGAAATTGCAAGGGCCTTGGCAACAGAACCAGACTTTATTTTACTCGATGAGCCGTTCGCTGGAGTAGATCCAATTTCTGTAAATGAGATAAAACAGATTATTCGTCAACTTAAAAGTAAGAATATTGGTATTTTAATTACCGATCATAATGTTCGCGAAACTTTAGACATTTGTGAGCATGCATACATTGTTGGCGAAGGTAAAGTTATTGCAGAAGGAGAAGCTTCAACAATAGTGAAAAATCAGCAAGTGCGAGATATATATTTAGGTGAAAACTTTGTACTTTAAAAAATAAAAAAAAAACATTTAATTGTTTTATTTATAGGCACGATATTTGCTTGTATAATAAGTTTATTATGCTGAAATCGAAATTATCACTCAATCTTTCTCAAAAGCTGAAAATGACACCACAACTTCAGCAGGCTATACATTTACTTCAACTTTCTTCACTAGAATTGTTCCAAGAAGTTCAGCAAAAACTATACAGTAACCCACTCTTAGAGCTCGAGGAAAACGAGAGTGACTATAAAAAAGAGTCCTCTTCAGAAAATACGAGAAGTAGGGATACAGATAACTTTTCACCTAATATTGAATTCGAAAAACCACACGAACTCAGCAGTAATGGCGAGTTCAACTCCAAAACTGCAGATGTTGAGACTGTCGATCCGTGCATTAGTTCCTTAAGAAATCACCTTATATCTCAACTCAATCTGGTTACTCTTTCTGAAATTGAATACTTAATAGGAGTTAGCATAATTGATTCAATTGATGAAAAAGGAATGCTGATTACTTCTGCAATTGAAATTCAGGATCTGATAGGCAGTTCGATAAAATTGGAAGAGGTTTATGATGTTTTAAGAAAAATACAGCAATTTGATCCCCCTGGAGTCGGAGCGTCTAGTTTAACTGAATCTTTTGTAATACAACTCGACCAGCTCCCGAAGGAGACGAAATATTTGTCTGAGGCCAAAGAGCTAGTTTCAAATTATTCTGAATATCTAAAAAAACATGATAAAAAACTTTTAAAAAAAGTTTCCGGTTTCCCGCTTCTAGTTATTGAACAAATATTAGTGCTTTTAAAAACACTATCTCCTTATCCAGGGTACAATTGGGATGATAATCCAATTGAATATGTAATACCTGATGTAAAGGCTTTTAAACTTGATGGATCTTGGCATGTATTATTGAACGGTGATCTGGTTCCAAAGCTAAATATTAATTCCAAGTATGAAAAATTAATCAAGCGAGGAGATAATGGTGAGGATAACGATTTTATAAAGAAAAATCTGAGTGAAGCCAAATGGTTCATCCAAAGTATAGAAAATAGAAATGACACTTTATTAAAGGTTGCATCTTGCATTATTGAAGAACAGAAAGATTTCCTTGAAAAAGGTGCAGAAAATATGAAACCGATGGTTTTAAAAAATATTGCCAATAAATTAGATCTTCATGAATCCACCGTATCTCGTATAACTACACAAAAATACATATCTACACCGCTAGGAGTATTTGAACTTAAATATTTTTTTTCTAGTCATATTAAAACTAGTAATGGGGAAGAGTTTTCATCTACAGCCATTCGAGCTATTCTAAAAAAACTAATTGATGGGGAATCCGCAGAACGACCTTTAAGTGACAATAAACTAGGATCTATGCTACATGATCAGGGAATAAGTATTGCACGTCGAACAGTGGCCAAATATAGAGAAAGTTTAGGTATTGTCTCTTCTAGTGAGAGAAAGCATGTTTAAAATTACTATTTGTGAGCTATTAATAAATGGAGGTTGGTATGCAATTTACTCTGAGTGGGCACCGCCTAAATATAACCAATGCGATTAAAAGTCATATTACTAATAAGCTGGGCAAGCTAGAGCGCCATTGTGATCACATAAGTAGTATTAATGCTATTGTGTCAGTAGACAAGCTGATGCAAAAAGCGGAAGCTACAATACATGTAAAAGGAGCAGATATATTTGCTGCAGCAGAACATGAAGATCTTTATGCGGCAATAGACATATTAGAAGAAAAACTTGATCGACAGCTTATAAAGTACAAAGAAAAAAATCGTGGAAGATAATCAAATATGAAATTGTCGGATTTACTACCACCTGAAAACATATCAATGAATATTGATGGATCTAGTAAAAAAGTAGTCCTAGAGAATCTCTCAATATATATTGCTAGTCTTACTCAAGGAATCAACTCAGAAAATATATACCAGTCTCTGCAAAACAGAGAGCGCCTGGGAACTACTGCGATAGGTGGGGGTATAGCAATCCCTCACTGCCGTATTCCCCAGTGTAAAAAAATTATTGGGGCCTTTTTTAAATTAAAGAACTCTATTGATTTTAATTCTGATGACGGAACTTTAGTTGATTTAATATTTGTTTTAATCGTTCCTGATGAACATAATGAGTCACACTTGAGGGCTCTGTCTGTTATTGCGGAGTTGCTCCAAAATCAAAAGAACTGCAGCGCTCTCCGAAAAGCGAAATCAGAAAATGCACTCCATAGAATAATAGTGGGTGGCAAATATTGGAGTAAAAAAAATGAGGCTGATAATCGTTAGTGGTCGTTCTGGATCAGGAAAAAGTACCGCTCTAAGAATGTTGGAAGATGCAGATTTCTCATGTATAGACAATCTTCCTGCAAAGCTTCTGACCGGTTTATTTGAGCATGTATCAGACTCTAAAGAGAGGGTAAAACGAAATAATGTTGCAGTAGGAATTGATGTAAGGAGTCTCACAAACGACTTAAAAAAACTCCCAGAAATTTTAAGTAGCCTTAAAAATTTCGGGGTCAACTATGAGATAGTATTTCTTGACGCATCTGATGATATTCTTATTCAACGTTTCAGTGAAACAAGAAGAAAACATCCGTTAAGCTCAAAAAGTGTGGCTATTAAAGAGGCGATTGAACTTGAAAATATAATGTTAGAGTCAATATCAACTCTAGCAAATAGAAAAATTGATACCAGTAATATGAGCCCGCACCAACTGAGATCTGTTATAAAAAAACAATTGATCCCAGGCAATGCCGATAATATGTCTATATTATTTGAATCTTTCGCGTATAAACATGGTGTTCCTATTGATGCTGACTTTGTTTTTGATGTGCGCTGTTTACCAAATCCATATTGGATTAGGGAATTACGTACCCTTGATGGTAACGATAAGGCTATTATCAGTTTTTTTAAGAAAGAAAGAGAGGTATCTAAAATGCTGGCGTCCATCACAAATTTTTTAGAGGTTTGGCTTCCAAAATTTCGTGAAGACAATAGAAGCTATGTAACGATTGGCATTGGCTGCACTGGCGGTCATCATCGTTCTGTATATGTAAGTAATATGCTCAAAGAAGTATTTATAAAAAATTATTTAAATACCCAGATATGGCATAGGGATCTAAATTAAAAAATATGTATGATGAATAAATCAATACAAACAGAACTAATAATTATAAATAAGTTGGGTCTTCACGCACGTGCTGCAGCAAAATTGAAGGCAACAGCTGCGAAATACAGTTCTACGATCAAGGTAGGAGTTAAAGTTGGTGAGTTCGTAGACGCTAAAAGTGTCATGTCACTGATGTTGCTAGCGGCGAGTAATGGAACAACTCTACATTTTGATATAAGGGGGAATGATGCACAAGATGCATATAGAGCTCTCGAAAGTTTGGTATCTAACAAGTTTGGTGAAAAAGAATAAAAGATCCTATTAGAGGACATGCAATCATCACTATAAATTTCGAAGACTCATCTATAGACTACTAGTTACTTATTGATCAACATAGATTACTAGGAACATTTCCCATGAAGGGACAAAATAACCAAGACGCTCAAATGTCTCAACTTACTAAAATCCAGGAATTAATGGATTCTAGTGATGTCCGATCACTTAGCTATATGCTGAATAACCTAATGCCTGCTGACATTGCCCATCAAATCGAGTCAGCTCCACCTAAAGTTCGAAGAGTTTTATGGGGCTTAATCGACAAAGAACTTGAGGGTCTGGTTATAGGTGAATTAAGTGAAGAGCTTAGTGGTGAGATTTTACAAGAGATGGAAAGCCACGAGGTTGCGTCGATAACTCAAGGTTTAGATCCAGATGATGTAGCAGATATTCTTCAACAGCTACCTGAAAAATTTATTTCAGAGGTATTGCAAGCTATGAGTGAGCAGGATCGACTTAGAGTCGAAACTGTTCTAAATTTTGCTGAAGATACTGCTGGTGGATTAATGAATACTGACACTATCACTGTGCGTCCTGATATAACCTTAGATGTTGTTTTACGTTATTTACGAAGGCATGAAGATCTTCCAGATATAACGGACAATATATTTGTAGTTGATAGAGAAGATATTCTTTTAGGCATTTTGCCGCTTAGTAAGCTATTAACGTCAAACCCAAATATCACTGCACGAGAAATGATGGTCACCAGAGTAGATAGTATTTTCGCAGATATGGAGGACTCTGAGGTAGCACGACTATTCAAGAAACATGACTGGGTCTCTGCTCCGGTACTCGATAAAAAATATAAACTGCTAGGTCGAATAACTATCGATGATGTTGTTGATGTTATTAGTGACGAAGCCGATCACTCATTATTAAGCTTTGCTGGATTAAGCGATGAAGAGGGGACATTCACTTCCATTACTAGAAGTGCCCCCAGAAGAGCTATTTGGCTTGGAATTAATTTAATAACAGCAATTTTAGCATCTTCTGTTATTAATATTTTTGAAGCTACAATCGAAAAAGTAGTAGCGCTCGCTATTCTAATGCCAATTGTAGCAAGTATGGGTGGGGTTGCTGGAAGTCAAACTCTTACAGTAGTTATCAGAGGAATGGCATTAGGTCAGATCAACAAAACTAATTTGAGCTGGCTTCTAAGTAAAGAATTCGCTGTAGGAGCATTAAATGGTATGGTTTGGGCAGCAGTTATGGGCTTTATAGCAGCCTTATGGTTTGATGATGCAATTATCGCTGTGATTATTAGTGCCGCTATGGCTATAAATTTAATCGTTGCCGCACTCGCTGGAGCAATGCTTCCAGTAATACTTAAATCCTGTAAGATTGATCCTGCTTTGGCTGGAACTGTTGCGCTAACAACAATCACGGACGTTGTTGGATTTTTATCTTTTTTAGGGTTAGCAACCCTTTTCTACGGTTAATTGAATATGTCTAGAGAGAAATATGTAGATCCCAAAATATCAAGCCCCCCTTTCAAGGAAACAATAAAAAGCAAATCAGCACTTAAGAGGGAAATGGTTGATTTACAAAAAATAGGCTTAGACCTCGTTGAATTACCGGCCAAAAAGCTTTTAAAGGTGGAATTACCAGACGATCTTAGGGAATCAATTGAGCTTGCCAAAAAAATTAAAAGCAGAGAAGGAAAAAGGAGGCAGATTCAACATATTGGAAAAATAATGCGCTCTGTTGATGTGGATAAAATTTTAATTGAGCTAAAATTTTTTGATCAAGAAAATCTTCAATATAATCTTCAAAAGATGAACATTGAAAAAAAGGTAATGAGGCTTATCTCATGTGGGGATAAGGCAATTGACGAAATATTGATAGAATTTCCACAAATTGATAGAAAACGTTTAAGGCAGTTAACTAGACAAATGAAAAAAGAAACTTTAGATGCCAAGCGTGAAATTGCAAGAAAAAAAATATTTACATATTTAATGGAATTAGATTCTTATTGAGACTTGGGTGCTCGTTTCCGCTCATTTTCTCTCAAAAGCTTCTTCCGAATACGAACTGATTTTGGTGTAACCTCTACTAATTCGTCATCTTCAATAAATTCTAATGCTTGCTCTAAGCTATGATTGATTGGTGGGGATAATACTAAGTTCTCGTCTGTTCCAGCAGCGCGAATATTTGTTAATTGTTTTGCCTTGGTTGGATTGACAGGTAAGTCATTGCTGCGGGAATGCAAACCGATAACTTGACCTTCATATACCTCAAAACCATGGCCAAGAAACAATCGCCCTCTTTCTTGAAGATTAAATAAGGCATAAGCTAATGTTTTTCCCTTTACCATGGACACCAATACGCCATTTTGTCTTTTAGCTAAGTCTCCCTGCTTGACAGGTGCATAGCGATCAAAAATGCTAGTCATTATTCCTGATCCACTTGTCATAGTTAAAAATTGCGAGCGGAATCCAATTAGCCCCCTTGATGGCACAATAAATTCTAGGCGGACACGCCCTTTGCCATCAAGCTCCATATTTCCAAGCTCAGCTCTGCGATTTCCAAATTCCTCCATAACAGAACCTTGATGTTTCTCCTCAATATCTATAACTACTTGTTCATAAGGTTCTAGTATCTCACCATTAATCTCTTTTTTTATTACCTCTGGGCGTGATACTCCCAGCTCAAAGCCTTCTCGGCGCATATTTTCAATCAAAACTGATAAATGAAGTTCACCACGACCAGAAACAATAAATTTATCAGGACTATCCCCTTCAACCACTCTTAAAGCAACATTATGAATTAACTCCTGCTCCAGTCTTTCTTTTATATTTCGTGAAGTAACAAATTTTCCCTCAAGTCCAGCAAAGGGTGAGTTATTAACTTGGAATGTCATACTTACTGTTGGCTCATCCACAGTTAAAGGTGGAAGTGCTTCGGGACACTCTAAGCTGCATAGAGTATCGGAGATATTTAAATTATCAATTCCTGTAACACATATAATTTCACCCGCTTGCGCTTCAGCAACATCGATCCTCTCAAGTCCGTTGTAGCCCATCACTTGAAGAATCTTACCTTTTCTAAATCTCTCATCATTGCCTACAACTAAAACTTGCTCGTTGGGCTTTAATATTCCACGAGTTATTCGGCCAACTCCTATAACCCCAACATAGCTATTATAATCAAGAGCACTTATTTGCATTTGTAACGGTCCACTCATATTTACTATTGGTGGATGAACCTCATCAACAATCATTTGTAATAAGGGCGTCATATCCTCTGCTAGTGATTCAGGTTCTTTGCCAGCAACTCCGTTCAGTGCAGAAGTAAACATTATCGGAAAATCCATTTGATCATCAGTCGCACCCAAGCGGTCAAATAAATCGAATACTTGATCTACAACCCAATGTGCTCTTGCTCCGGGACGATCAACTTTATTAACAACTAAAATTGGATTTAACCCTTGTTCAAACGCCTTTTGAGTGACGAATCGAGTCTGAGGCATAGGGCCATCAACAGCATCTACAAGAAGTAAGACTGAGTCTACCATTGATAGAACCCGCTCAACCTCGCCTCCAAAATCAGCATGGCCGGGTGTGTCAACAATATTTATATTAAAACCCTTCCATTTGAGGGCTGTATTTTTAGCTAAGATCGTTATCCCCCGTTCTCTTTCTTGATCATTTGAATCCATTATTCTTTCTGAATTCATATCCTTACGATCGAGGGTACCTGATTGCTTAAGTAGCTTATCTACTAAAGTTGTCTTGCCATGGTCTACATGGGCTATGATTGCTATATTTCGAAGATTTTCGATCACAATATTGATCCTGAGTTTAATACAATATTGGCATTATACTGATCGGCATTACGTGGAGATAGCTAAATGATCGCAAAATAGTATTTAATTGCAAGCTAGCCTCAGATTGATGGTATAGCGAAAAACAAGATGTGAATTAAAATATGGGTCAAACGTTTTACTTAAGATATTGAAGAATGCACTATAAAAGATAATTTTTAAGCGTATAAATTTATTTTTGCACTATTTACGTGCATATTGTATGTTTATAAAATTATTTGGTTGAATTTTTACCAGTCAAACTAGGGATTTTCATTATTGGTATAATTATTGCATCATATAGGTGTAGGTATCAAAAATTGTTTTATCGTTAATTTTCTAAGTACAAATAAATTTGGAGGAAGAAATGTCAGAAGCAAAAAAATTAATTAAAGAAAGTGAAGCGCGTTGGGTTGACCTTCGTTTTACAGACACGAGGGGTAAAGAGCAACACGTCTCCTTTCCATCAAAAGATGTGGATGATGAGTTTCTCCAAGTTGGTAAAATGTTTGATGGTTCTTCGATAGAAGGATGGAAGGGAATCAATGAATCCGATATGATCCTTATGCCCGATGATACTACAGCAGTCTTGGATCCATTCACCGATGAACCTACAGTAATAATTCGTTGTGATATCATTGAGCCTTCAACCATGCAGTCATATGATCGAGATCCTCGCTCCGTAGCAAAGCGTGCTGAAGGATATTTAGCATCGACTGGATTAGGTGATACAGCTTTCTTCGGACCGGAACCTGAATTTTTCGTCTTTGATGACGTTAAATGGGGTTCTTCTATAAACGGATGCTTCCACAAAGTAAATTCTGAAGAGGGGGTCTGGTCTTCAGGCTCAGAGTTTCCTGATGGAAACATGGGGCATCGCCCTGGCGTAAAAGGTGGCTATTTTCCGGTGCCTCCTGTTGACAGTTTGCATGATCTTCGAACTGCAATGTGTTCAGCTATGGAGGAAATGGGTCTCGATGTAGAGGTTCACCATCACGAGGTTGCTACTTCTGGACAATGCGAAATTGGAATTAAATTTAATACGCTAGTTAAAAAGGCTGATGAAGTTCAGATTCTAAAATATTGTGTTCACAACATAGCCCATGCTTACGGTAAAACTGCAACATTTATGCCTAAACCTCTTGTTGGTGACAATGGGTCCGGTATGCACTGTCACCAATCATTTTGGAAAAATGGAGAAAATGCTTTTGCTGGCAATGGGTATGCAGGGCTAAGTGAAACTGCACTCTTCTATATTGGTGGAATAATCAAGCATGCAAAAGCATTAAATGCATTTGCTAATGCGTCAACTAATTCATACAAGCGCCTAATTCCAGGATTTGAAGCTCCAGTGATGCTGGCATATTCAGCTAGAAATCGTTCAGCTGCACTTCGTATACCATATGTTGCTTCACCCAAAGGTAAGCGGGTAGAGGCTAGATTTGGAGACCCAACAGCTAATCCATATTTGATGTTTGCATCAATGTTAATGGCAGGTATTGATGGTGTTATCAACAAAATACATCCAGGTGAGGCAGCAGATAAAGATCTTTATGATTTATCACCTGAGGAGAGCTCGCTAATTCCTCAAGTAGCAGGAAGCCTTAGAGAGGCTCTTGAGGCTTTAGATGGAGATCGTGAGTTCTTAACAAAAGGCGGTGTATTTACAGACGAAATGATAGATGCATATATTGATCTTAAGATGCAAGACGTTCATCGTGTTGAGCATACCACTCATCCAGTTGAGTTTGATATGTACTACTCTGTTTAAGGATTATCAAATTATTAGACTAGGTTGTGTACCACCTGCAATCTGGTCTAACTTCCTCAATAGTTACCATTTTTTATAAGTAGCTTAATGTTGAGATCTCCTAGTCTAGTTAAATGATTGGTTGAATCATGAAAATGGAAGAAATAAAGAATATAGTCTTAGATAATCTAAACGTCTCAGTTATATTGTTGGATGAGAAGCTGAAAATACTTTACGCGAATTCTGCGACTGAAAGTTTATTTGATACGAGTTCATTTCGTGTTGTGGGTAAATCGATATTAAATTTTTTAAAAGAGTACGATGAGGATCCGCAGAGCAGTCAAATTGACTTTTCTGCTATTGATAAAGCAATGAACGACTATCGTCCATTTACTCAAAGAGAAGTATGTCTTCAGCTTCCTGATAAAGCTAACATTACTGTAGACTTTACTGTCTCTCCCATAATTCATGGTTCTAAAAAAATGCTTTTATTAGAAATTCAGCAGGTGGAAAGACTAATACAGCTCAATAAAGAACAGGGATTTCTAGATACGCATAAGTCAGCCAGAAACTTAATTCGTGACCTTGCTCATGAAATAAAGAATCCTCTTGGAGGAATTAAAGGCGCAGCACAACTGCTTTCAGACGACCTTGGAAATCGACAAGAATTACGTGAATTTACTAATATTATTTCCAAGGAAACTGACAGACTATCCAAGCTTGTAGATCAAATGCTTGGATCAAATACCTTACCGAAATTTACCTTATTAAATATCCATGAAGTAATTGAACATGTGGTCTCACTAATTGAAAAAGAAACGATGGGTAGTATAAATATAAATAAAGTTTATGATCCAAGCATCCCAGAAATCAGCGGGGACAGAGGCAAACTCACTCAGGCTTTTTTGAACATAATGCTTAACTCCGTTCAAGCACTCTCTGATTACAAAACAGCAAATCCCATGATAGAAGTTACGACAAGTATTGAGAGAAATCAAATAATCCGAGGGATTCACCACAGGATGAATTGCTGTATACAAATTGTCGATAATGGTCCGGGTGTTTCAGAAGAGATGCTCGATTGTATGTTTTTTCCATCGATTAGTGGAAAAGTAGGAGGAACTGGTCTCGGCCTATCAATTTCTCAGTCAGCGATAGATGTTCATCACGGTCTTATTAAATGTGAAAATAAGAGCGGCAAAACATTTTTTTATATCTACTTACCTTTGGAAAAAAAATATGAAGCATAATGTCTGGATCGTTGATGATGATAAATCTATTCGTTGGGTCGTAGAGAAAGCGCTTGCAAGAGAAAATATGGTAGCAAGTTGCTTTGCGACTGCAGAAGAACTTCTTGTTGAGCTCAGTAAAACAACTCCAGATACAGTGATAACTGATATAAAAATGCCTGGGATGAGCGGATTGGAGCTTTTAAAAAAAATTCACTCTACAAATCCAAATCTACCTATAATAGTTACTACAGCCCATTCAGATTTGGATAGTGCTGTATCTGCCTATCAAGGTGGTGCATTTGAATATTTACCTAAACCATTCGATCTTGAAGATTTAATAGCAGTAACACAACGCGCAATAAGCTTCACAAAAGATCAAATAAAAGCCAGTACTTCAGAGGAAAGTATTTCTTGTAGTCATAATGAAATAATCGGTGAAGCTCAATCTATGCAAGAGGTATTCCGTGCTATCGGTAGATTGTCAAACTCAAATATTACTGTCTTAATTAATGGTGAGTCGGGCACAGGCAAAGAACTTGTAGCTAAAGCATTGCATGATAATAGTCCTCGTAGAGAAAATAAATTTATCGCCCTAAATATGGCTGCCATTCCACACGACTTAATAGAATCGGAATTATTTGGGCATGAAAAAGGTGCCTTTAGTGGAGCAAGTCAGCGCAGAGAAGGTCGTTTCCAACAAGCAAATGGTGGGACACTTTTTCTGGATGAAATAGGCGATATGCCTGCTGAGGCACAAACAAGACTGTTGCGTGTACTTGCCAATGGAGAATTTTATTTGGTAGGTGGTCATATACCAATAAAAGTTGATACTCGGATTATTGCAGCCACTCATCAAAATCTTGAAGAACTTGTAATTAAAAATCTATTCAGGGAGGATCTATTTCATCGCTTAAATGTTATTCGAATACAGCTACCAAGTCTTACTGACCGAAGAGAAGATATCCCAAAATTATTAAGATATTTTTTAAATATAGCAGCAAAAGAATTAAAATGTGAAACAAAAATTCTTACAAATGAAACTATAGAACATCTAAGTATTCGCCCATGGCCTGGAAATGTTAGAGAGTTAGAAAATGTATGTCGATGGATAACTGTAATGGCTCCAGGCATGGAAGTTCATATTGAAGATTTACCCCCGGAGTTTTTAGAGTCATCAACAAGTGAAACTCAAACTCAAGGTTCATGGGAAGAACAGCTTAAGCAATGGGCTCAAGAGGAATTCTCTGTAGGTAATACTGAAATTGTAGCTAAAGCAACAGATATTTTTGAGAAAACTCTCATCGAAACAGCACTACTCAATACTGGCGGCAGAAAAAGCAAGGCTGCTGAATTATTAGGTCTAGGTAGAAATACTTTGACACGAAAACTTAAAGAATTGAAAATAAATATAAGCTAATTTTAAATATATAAAATAATTTACTCTTTCACGACAGGAAGATTTTGATTTTGCCATTCCATCATCCCTCCACTTAATCTCAATGCACTAAATCCTTCCTGTTTAAGTTTTCGACCAACAGAGCCAGAATGCTGGCTTTGTCTATCAGCAATTATTACTGCTTTTGATCGATACTGTTCTAAATCAGATATTCTCTGGGTTAATTTTGAATATGGAATGCTAATAGCTCCGGCTATGTGCCCTAAACTAAACTCCTTTGTCTCGCGAATATCTAAAAGTATTGCCTCATCCGAATTAATCATCCGGGTAACTACATGTGGTGATATACTTTTTCCACTTTTGGCGCGTTCATTTATAGCAAACAAATAAATTAAAGCTATAAAAATACTTACAAGAACCCATTGTTCGCTTATAAAATCAAAAAATTCCAAAGTAACTAGCTCCGTGTGTTGTTTTTAAGGATCAAATAATTGTAAATTATACACAGCGAAACCACCAACAGGAAACCATCATTGGCGCTAATCGCACTTTGTCGGTAATATTCTTCATATGAGTATACGAAAATACAAATTGAGTCAAAAAAACTTATGAGTAAATCAAAAAAACCATTATTACTTTTAATACTTGACGGATATGGGTATAGCGAAAAAAAGCTTCATAATGCCTCGTATAGTGCTAAAACTCCTATAATAGACAATTTATGGATTGAATCTCCCCATAGCCTAATTGGTACATCTGGTCCTGCTGTTGGGCTTCCCGAAGGTCAAATGGGAAATAGTGAGGTAGGTCATGTTACATTAGGTTCTGGTAGAGTCATACATCAAAATCTTTCAGAAATAAATAATTCTATAAAAAATGGAGATTTTTTTTTAAAGCCCGAATATATAAATGCTATAGATGAGGCAATAGCTAAAAATAAGGCGGTCCATATTTTTGGTCTGCTTTCCCCGGGAGGGGTTCACAGCCATGAAGATCATATAAATAATGCAATTAAGTTAGCGGTCATGAGGGGCGCTAAAAAGGTCTACTTACACGCTTTTTTAGATGGAAGGGATACACCTCCCAGGAGCGCTGAGAAATCAATTAAAATAACAGAGGCTATACTTTTAGATCTTGGAGTTGGTGAAATTGCTAGTATATCTGGACGATTCTATGCGATGGATAGGGACAGAAGATGGGAGCGCACTAAAGAAGTATACGATATGCTGACTAATGAAACGCCCAACTATGTTGCTGATAGTGCACTTAAGGCATTAAGTAATAGCTATAAATATACGGATAGTGATGAATTTGTTTTACCTACCAAAATCTCTTTGAAGGGTAAACATTCCGCTATTATCGACGATGGAGATGTAGTTATTTTTATGAATTTTAGACCAGATCGAGCTCGTCAAATAACTAACGCATTTCTTGATGAGGACTTCAAAGGCTTTACAAGAAAAAAATGGCCTAAATTGGGTGATTTTGTAACAACCACCCAATATTCTTCAGAGATACCAGCACCCATTGCATTTCCACCGAAGAAAATTTATAACTCGTTAGGAGAATACTTAAGTAATCAGGGTAAAACCCAATTGAGGATCGCAGAAACCGAAAAATATGCACATGTAACTTTTTTCTTCAGTGGCGGGCAAGAGGGCCTTTTTGAGGGAGAATCAAGAACACTTATCCCATCTCCAAAAGTTGCAACATATGATCTAATGCCAGAAATGAGTGCATATGAGCTCACAGAAAAGCTTATTGATGCAATTAATAGTAAAAAATTTGATGCTATTATTTGCAACTATGCCAATTGTGATCAAGTTGGTCATAGCGGTGTATTTGATGCGGCGATAAAAGCTGTAGAAGTCGTTGATAAGTGTATTGGTAAAATATTAAAGGCAATCAATAATACTGGTGGTCAATGTTTGATCACTGCAGATCATGGCAATGTAGAGCTAATGTTTGATGAAGAAACTAGGCAACCCCACACGCAACATACCACCCTTCCAGTCCCACTTATATATATAGGGGAAAAGCAGATATCTTTAGCAGATGAGGGGTCATTATCTGACATTGCTCCAACAATATTAGCTCTGATGGACTTACCGCAGCCAGAAGAAATGACAGGAAAGTCCCTAATAAAAAATCACTAGGTATGATTTTTTAAAAAAACGGTGGTGTATATGATGCGATATTTTGTATCACTGGTATTCATTATGTCCATTTTCAACAATCTAGTCTTGGCTGAAAATAAAAATGATGTATATAAACTTGATAAACTGAATAATCAGATTATTAACCTCAAAAAATCTTTAGTAGGCGACGGTGATAGCCAAGAGTCACTTAACAATCAGTTAAGAAAAACTGAGTTGGCCCTGGGTAAAATAAGCGCTAGGGTTGGTGTTTTAGAGAAAAAAATAAAAATTTTAAATCAAAAAGTTAGCAACTTAAACAAGCAAAAAAAAATTTTAATAGCATATCTTGATGAACATAAATCTTTAGTAAAAAACCATATCGGATCTATTTATACTCAAGGCGATGATGAGCCTATAAAACTTATTTTAAACCAACAAGATCCAAAAAAAATCAACCGAATATTCGAATATTATACTTATTTTATAAATGCTAGAAATAAAAAAATAAACAGCTTCACGTCTAAAATCAAAGAGCTCGATGTCATACAAGAGGATATTTCAAATAAAAAAAGTAACTTGGTAAATGATCAGAATGAATTAAAAAATAAAAAAATTAATTTTTTATCGCTGCAAAATAAAAGAGGACTGACCGTAAAAAAACTAAACAAAAAAATTAATTCTTCTCAGATGAAGTTAGCTTTGTATGCAAAACAAAAAGCTAATCTAGAATTACTACTGATGAAAAGCAAAAAGGAGCTACAAAATTTCGAAGGTTATTTTTCAAAAAACAACTTTTCAGAAAACAAAGGTAAGTTACCCTGGCCTGTAAATGGTAATCTCATTAACCAGTATAGTTTAAAATCTAATTCTTCCCTGCATTCTAGGGGATGGCTTTTTAACGCAATGGTCGGTTCTGCCGTAAAGGTTGTTCATGATGGTAAAATCGTATTCGCTGACTATCTAAAGGGTCATGGTCTCCTGATTATTGTTAATCATGGTAATGGTTATATGACCCTCTATGCTCATAACCAGTTTCTTTTAAAAAAAATGGGTGATTGGGTTCTGAGAGGTGAGAATATAGCTAGTGTAGGAAATACGGGTGGCCTTGATAAACATGCTCTTTATTTTGAAATTAGACAAAACGGTAAACCTGCAAACCCAAAAAATTGGCTGCTGGGTAAAAATTAAGTACACCTTTACATGACACTATTATATTAAATTAGGATTTAATAATGCTTACACGTGCATATATCAATTTTTCTTTCATCTTATTTCTTTTATCCAGTATTTCTTCACATAACTCATATGCGAATGAAAATAACGAGAAAAAACTACTCTCTCTTGAGGAGTTGCGATACTTCACACAAGCATTTTAAAGAATAAAAAAGTAAACGATGAAGAGCCACTCGAAATGCCGATAGAAGGTATGCTAAATACACTAGATCCTCATTCAGCATATTGAAATAAAGAACTTGAAGGTTCCCAAAGTATTAGAGCCTAACTTCTATGCCTTGTTTTGCCATAAAAGTCTTCGCTTCATTGATTGTATATTCACCAAAGTGAAAAATACTAGCGGCCAAGACTGCGTCAGCTTTTCCTCTAAGAATACCATCAGCTAAATGTTCCAGATTGCCGGCACCACCCGAAGCAATAATAGGTATATCAACTTCTAAACTAACTGCTCTTGTAAGCTCCAAATTGAAGCCATTTTTTGTTCCATCATTATCCATACTAGTCAATAAAATTTCGCCTGCACCAAAATTAGCCATTTTATTTGTCCAATCCAGTACATTAATACCTGTGACTTTTCTACCGCCATGAGTAAAAACTTCCCATTGTATAGTTTCATTATTGAGGTTCGTTTGCTTGGCATCGATAGCCACTACTATGCACTGGGAGCCAAATCTATCAGCAGCGGCTCGCACAAACTCTGGATTTTTAACAGCTGCCGAATTTATACTTACTTTATCAGCACCGGCATTGAGAAGATTTCTTATATCCGTCAAATTTCTAACGCCGCCACCAACTGTGAGTGGAATAAATACCTGACTTGCCATTCGCTCTACTGTACTCAGTATAGTGTCACGCCCCTCATGACTTGCTGTAATATCCAAAAAAGTAATTTCGTCAGCGCCCTCTTCATTGTATCGTTTGGCCACCTCTACAGGATCACCAGCATCCCTAAT
Organism: Porticoccus sp.; assembly: GCA_002685455.1. Next base: position 16,590 of record NYXF01000085.1, read on the forward strand.
ATCTAAAAATTGGACACCTTTAACAACACGGCCTCTATCAACATCAAGGCAAGGAATGATTCTTTTTGCTAGTGTCATAAAATAACCTTGATTATATTAGCGAACGTAAAATATTTGGTAGTGAAAATAATTTTAGCTGAATCTATTTTTCTTCAAAAAGATGTCCTAATTTTCTAGCTTTTACTGCCAAGTATGCCTCATTATGTGAATTTTCTCCTGTCTGAATTGATAGTCGCTCTGAAACAGTAACCCCCATATCTTTGAGTGCTTGAACTTTTTTTGGATTGTTCGTGAGTAGCCTAACATCACTGATGCCAAGATGATTGAAAATATAACCGCAAATACTGTAGTCTCTAACATCAGGATCAAAGCCAAGTTGCTCATTGGCTTCAACTGTATCTGCTCCTTTATCCTGAAGATGATAAGCTTTGATTTTATTTAGTAAACCAATGCCTCTGCCTTCTTGTCGTAAATAAACTATAACTCCTATTCCTTCTTTTGCAATAAGCCGCATAGCTTCCTCGAGCTGTGACCCACAATCACATCGTAGACTAAATAAAGAGTCGCCTGTTAAGCATTCAGAATGGACCCTTGTTAAAACTGGTTTATGGGTGGATACTGATCCTAAGGTTAATGCTACATGCTCCTTTTTTTCAGTGTCATCAAAAAAACCATGAAGCTGAAAGATTCCCCATCGAGTAGGAAGCACTGAGCTTTGTATAAAATTTATTGCCACAAATCACTCCATTAAACCAAATTGAGGGATGATTATTTTAACTATGATATCTAACGAGTAAAGCACTTTAAGCTTATAATCACTTAGAAAAGTTAATTTTCCTTTTATATGATTTTTGCAGCTAAAAACAATATTGTGGATGTAAAGGCACCGGCTAGTAAATCGTCAGCCATAATTCCTATACCTCCGGATACATTTTTATCTAGCCAACTTATAGGCCAAGGCTTCAATATGTCCAAAAATCTAAATAACAAAAAACTAGCGAGAATCCAGCCCCAAGAGACTGGGATCATAATCATAGCTAACCAAATCCCAACAATTTCGTCCCATACAATACCGCTATGATCATGAGCTTTTAAATCTTTAGCTGTTTTTCCACAAATGTACACCCCAAATAAAGTCACAATGACTAAAACTATGATGTATGAAGCTATGGCCAATTTTGCTAAAAAAACCCATACTAAAATGCCTAATAAGGTTCCAACTGTTCCAGGAGCCTTAACAAACAGTCCAGCACCGAAGCCAAAAGCCAAAAGATGTATCGGGTTTTGTAAAAGCTGTCTAAAATTGGGGTTCAAGCTTCTCATTTAATGTACTCTTTATTTGATGGAGGTTATTTTAAGTATATTTAAAAAATTGATAAAAAATGACCCTCAAAAATGCTGGTAGCCTGACTTACCTAAATTCAATAAATTACCTTGATCATCATAACAACGTATCCCTGGATTTTCAGTGACCTTGCCTATATAGCAAGCATGAATTTTTTTTTCATATATCAATCTTTCTAAAAGATCGATATTTTTTTCTGGCACAGTAAAGCATAATTCATAGTCATCGCCACCGGTCAAAGTCCACTCCTGAATTAAATCTTTATCAGCTATGTCTATTAAAAAATCTTCGTATGGTACGAGCTTAAATTCAATATCAGCTCCATATGATTTTGAGCGCAAGATGTGGTTGAGATCTGCAATTAATCCGTCTGAAATGTCTATTGCTGCAGATGCAATATTTCGCAAGATAATTCCCTCTTTTATTCTTGGTTCTGGTCGAAAAAATTTATTATGGAGATGTTCACTTACTTTATTGGATATTAGGCTCATTGGTTGAGTTGATTTTTCAAAACAAGCAATTGCCGCTGCAGCTGCTCCAAGTTTTCCTGTCACATAAATGTGGTCACCCAATCCTAGACCAGTTCTTTTTATAGCTTGATTTTTATCAACAGTTCCAAACACCTGAATAGTAATTGATAAAGGTCCTTGTGTCAGATCCCCGCCAACGAGAGTGCAGTCAAATTTTAAAGCATCACTTTCAAGTGCTTCAGAAAAACTATGGAGCCATTTTTCGTTTGGTGTTTGTAAAGTCAAAGCTAAGGTGAACCAGTGTGGTACTGCTCCCATAGCTGCAATATCACTTAAATTAACCCTCAATGCGCGCTGTGCAACATCACCTGGAGAACAGCTCAACGGAAAATGTCTAGCTTCAACTAACGTATCTACAGTAGTAACGAGCTGTTTATCTGCCGGTATATCTAAGATGGCACAATCATCTCCAACCCCCAGGGAGACTCCCTTACGCTTGCCTAGACTATAGAAATATCTTTCTATTATTGAGAATTCATTTAGTGACACTTTTTAAAACTCTTAAATTAGACTTTTTTTTCAATTACCTTATTTTTCATTTCAATAGCACGATTTTCAAGCGCCACCATATCAAGAATTCTATTAACATATTTATAAGTACCAGTTGGTCCAAATTTTTTCGCTAAATTCACAGCTTCATTGATTGCTACTTTATATGGGATATCAATTCTAAAACATAACTCATACGAGCCAATTCTTAAAAGAACCTTAGATATAAGATCCAAACTAAAGGACTCCCGATCAAGATATTTTGTATAAGTAGAATCTATCTCCTCTGGTTTATTTATGATGCCGTGAAGTAATTCACTAAAAAATTCGATATCTACCTTTCTCATATTATTGTTAGCTGAAAACTCTGCTTCTATGACACTTGCTTCTGCACCTGATACTGACTCTTGATAAAGGGCTTGAACCAAAAGCTCTCTAGCTTTTTTTCTTGTGGAAGGTAAAAACATCGAAGCCCCCTTAATCAAATAAAT
>NYXF01000086.1 GCA_002685455.1 Porticoccus sp.
AGGGGAGAGGGCAGAGAGAGGCCCGCTTTACTGAAGAGTTGGACAAATAGCTGGTTAAAAGAAATTAAAACAGTTTCAGCATTTCATAGTGCTCAGCCTCAACACGGAGGTACTGGAGCAACTTATATTTTGCTTAATAATTACAAGAAATGCTAATTTTATACTACCTTCAATTATAGTTTTTTTCTTTTAAGCAATAGCGAGTCAATTTTATTACCATCTAAAACTTTCTGAGCTTTATTCATCTCTACCAGATTACTAAATGGCCCTATCACTACTCGATTCCATACTTCGTTATTTTTCGTCGTGACCACCTCAACTGAGATATTTAAATTAAGAAGCGCCAATTTTTTTCTAAATATCTCTGCCTCAAGGTTAGTTTTAAATGACCCTACCTGAAGCATAAATATATCGACAGAAGCTTCATTTTTTTTTACTGTATTGATATTTGTATCAGAATCTTCTGAAACTATTACCTCAGCGTCTTTTAACAATGTATAGAATTCAAATTCAGGCATCATATCATTTGTAGCTTTCGACCCTAAAAATTCATCAGATTTTACGATCTCATTTTGATTTATAGGGTTTGATAGCTCTAACAAAGGTGAAGCCAATATACCAAAAAAAATACCTATGATTAAAAAACCAAGGCGATCAACCTTTGCAGAACCCTTTTTTCGAATTCTCATTGTAGTCCTGATTTTGCTAGGTTTCTTGGCGTAATCTCTTGTCATATCCTTAAGAGCTCCAAAATTCAACATATTGTATTGTCAAGATAACATTTAGGCTAGCCTTGATTAATTTTTTGTTCACTATTACTACTAACTGATATCCTGCGGATCAACGTCAATAGACCATTTAATGCGTTTTGTTAAAGGTGAAATTTCAACTTTTTTACAGAGCTTCGTCAAAACTTCTTGGATTTTCTTGCGATCTTTACAGATAATGCTAAATATGTGCCTAAAACGTCCACTTTTCCTCCCCATCGAGGCAGGCAAAGGACCTAGATAGCTAATAATAGTACTTGGCGGCAGTATATTTTCGGCCATTCTTCTACAATATCTCAGAAAATTTATTGCAGCTTCATTATCCGTTGATTCTGCTCTTATAAGAGCCATGTGGCCGTAAGGCGGAAGATTTGAGAGATGCCGCTCTTTGGCTATTTCATTAATAAAATTTTGGTAATCTTCGAAGATCAGCGAAGAAATGAATGGATGATCACAATAGTTGCTCTGTATTATTACAGATCCAGGTTTGTTGCCCCTGCCAGATCGACCAGCTACCTGTGTTATGAGCTGACCCATTCTCTCGGGAGCTCTAAAGTCAGGACTGAAAAGTCCGCCATCCGCATCCAAAATTGCCACTAATGTAACATCAGGGAAATGGTGACCCTTAGCTAACATTTGAGTACCAATCAATATGCAGGGATCCCCTGAGTGAACAATAGACAATACATCCTGCATAGCAGCCTTATTTCGGGTTGTGTCTCTATCAATCCTCAAAACTTGTATATTTGTAAATAATGACTGAAGGACGCCTTCAATACGCTCAGTTCCTTGGCCAATGAACTCAAGCTCAGAGCTATCGCACGATGGACATGTCATCGGAACTTGAACTGTATACTCACAATGATGGCATAATAAACGATTAGGTTTTTTATGAACCGTTAATCTTGCCTCACAATTAGGGCAATTAGAAATCCAACCACAATCATAACAGGAAAGTGTAGGAGAAAATCCACGGCGATTAAGAAAAATTAGTGCTTGATTCCCCTCAAGTAGCACTTTCTTTATCGAATCAATCAGCTCTTGGGAAAAGCCATTAATAAGTTTAGATTTTCTTATATTTATTGGTAACCAAACTGGGCGACAGGATGTTTCAGGTCGACGGGATAATATCAATTTTGTATAACGATTTTCTTTACAGTTATTTAAAGACTCCATTGATGGGGTCGCAGAACCTAAAATGATTGGTATTGACTCTTTTTGCGCACGAATAACAGCTAAATCTCTAGCAGAATATCGATACCCCTCTTGTTGTTTATAGGAGCCATCATGCTCTTCATCAATAATTATTATCCCTGGTGATTTTAGAGGGGTGAATATTGCTGATCTAGTGCCAAGAATAATTGAAGCTTTTCCTATACGCGCCATATTCCATGCAATAGCCCTTTCATTATTTGTCAATTTTGAATGAAGCACTGCTATTTTCACATTAAAGCGATTTTCAAAACGACTTAATGTCTGTGGAGTTAGATTAATTTCAGGTATTAAAACCAGTGCTTGCTTCTTTAAACTGACTACTTTTTCAATAGCCTGAAGATAAACTTCAGTTTTTCCACTCCCTGTCTCTCCAAATAATAAATATGCGTGAAAATTTTTTAAATCAATACTTTTTAGGGCGTTTTGTTGTTGAGGGTAAAGTTTCTGTGGCTTTTCTGCTAAAATATTTTTTTGTTTAATTTCGTGGGAGCTTATCAGTGATGACTTCAACATTATAAGTTTTTTTTTAGTTAATTCCTTCAAAATTGAGGGGGAGATTAACTTTTCCTTTACTTCTTTCTTGGTTGCTGGCCCGTTCTCCCTGAGCCATGAGATAATATATTTTTTTCTTGGCGAACTCGATAAATTAACGATGGGTAGCTCCATACCAAGCTTAGTTAAAGCCCAATGTTGTATTTCTATTGAAGGCAGTTTCTTTCCTTTTCTCAGTAAACGTGGTATCGATTGAAATAGGGAATCTCCAATTGGATTATGATAATAATCAGCTGCCCAGATATATAAATCGAAGAGATATTCAGGAATTAATGATTCTGAATCAATTGCTGATCTAATGTGTTTAAGTCGGGATATTGAGATAGAGGTTTTTTTACTATTACCAACTACAATTCCAATAATCTCTCTCTTCCCGAATGGAACAAACACTCTAACACCAGGCTGAAGAATTTTTTCACAAGATGCATCAACCATATCTTCAGGTGGTAGGTAGTCAAAAAGCCGTCTCAATGGCGACTGAATTGCAATTTGGTAGATTGTTTGGTTATTAATATGATTCATCGTTTTCATTATCGAGTATTTTTTAAATCCTTGAATGAATGAAGTTTTCTGGTAACATGCACAAATAGTTTGAAACAGCTACACTGAACCTATACAGTATGATGATTAAGCGATGGTATGCAAGGCATTGAGGCAATGAAAACATGAAAATAGATATTCATCCAAAATATTACAATATTACAGCTACATGTCGCTGTGGCAATGTAATAAAAGTTGGTTCAACAAAACCTGATCCAATTCATTTGGATGTATGTTCGCTTTGCCACCCTTTTTACACCGGTAAACAAAAAGTTGCAGATTCAGGTGGAAGGATAGATCGCTTCAGCAAACGTTTTGCTGGGCGCTCTGTAAAAAAATAAGCCTTAATATCACCTAGTTCTTTACAGTTTGGCTGCTCTTGTGAAATTTCTTAATTTTCTCTGATCTCACAATATGTAAATGCTTTATATTTTTAACCTTATCCAAAAATTGATATGTCACCTTTTTTTTAGACAACTAGGCACTAATAAAGTTAAATTGTTTTTATTTAATGAGTTAAACCTATGACAACAAGTAATTATTATTCTCAGGAAAATCATGGCCCATATTCCCTCTTTGATCTTGGTGATTTTAATTTGGAGGAAGGGGGAACTATAAAAAATTGTCAACTTGCTTACTCCACTTTTGGCACTTTGAATTCAAAAAAAGATAACGCAATCCTTATCACTACATGGTACTCAGGGACCAGTAAGATTATGGAGCAGGTTTATGTAGGAAGCGAGCGCGCCATAAGCCCAAAAAAATACTTTGTCATCATTATTAATCAAATCGGTAATGGCCTATCTACATCACCAAGCAATTCTAAAAATTCTTCTGGTACATCATTCCCAAAAGTTCGAATAGGAGACGATGTGCGCGCTCAACATATTCTCATAACTAAAGAATTTGGCTTGAGCTCATTGGCCTTGGTTGTTGGTGGATCAATGGGAGCACAGCAGACCTGGGAATGGGCTGTAAGATATCCCGATATGGTAAAGAGGGCAGCCCCTATCGCAGGGACAGCTAAAAATACCCCCCATGATTTTTTGTTCACAAAAACACTCAATGAAGCAATTACATCAGATCCTGAATGGGATCACGGAACTTATATAAATCCAAGTGCAGTATCTGAGGGTTTAAGACGCCATGCTGATCTGTGGTCTGTAATGGGTTACAGTACTGAAATGTTTAAGAAAGAACTTTGGAGGGATTTAGGATTTTCAACAGTAGAAGATTTTTGTGTGGGCTTCACACAGGCATACTTTGCCCCAATGGAACCTAATAATTTATTGACCTTGGCATGGAAGTGGCAAAGAGGTGATGTAGCTAGAAATACTGGTGGTGATCTTAAAAAAGCCTTGAATAGAATAACCGCAAAAATGTTTGTGATGCCCATCAACACAGATATGTTTTTTCCTCCAAAAGACTGTGAGGAGAACCAAAAAATGACAGCAAATAGTGAGCTTAGAGTTATTGGGACAGATTGGGGTCACCTCGGTTTATTCGGTATGGATCCACTTTATATCGATCAAGTCGATCGACATTTAAGTGAGCTACTAAGTACACCTATATATTAGAGAATAATTAATTTTTTATAAATTTGGTTTTCTAGTTTGGAGGTCTAAACCCGCAATAAACTTGATGTTCTTTTTTATAAGTTTAAGTTTCTTTTTTCTAATTCTTTTCGGTTTATTTCCCGTCTCTGAATTTGGAAGTTTATGTTCAGGCTCAAAACCCTCAAATGTTTTTCTTGGTAACACTTTATTCATTAAAGCTTCGATTTTTTGTAAATTTTCAAATTCATCAGCACTTACAAGTGATATAGCTTTTCCGGCATTTCCTGCTCTTCCAGTTCGACCGCTTCTATGGATATAGTTTTCAGCAATTTTGGGTAATTCAAAGTTAATAACACATTCTAGATTGCTGATATCAATACCGCGAGCAGCAACATCAGTAGAAATTAGGATTTTGATAGATCCTTTTTTAAATTCAGAGAGGCGTTTAGATCTTATGTATTGATTTTTGCCGCTGTGAAGCGTTGAAGTATCCAAACCTTTTTTACTTAAGAATGACGAAACAAGCTCCGTATTTTTTCTTGTATTAGTAAAAATCAGAATCCGATTGAATTTTTGAAGGGAAACTAAAGTTAAGAGTAGCTCAAATTTGAGTCTTTTATCTACAGAAAAAACTTGATGCTTTACTGAATTTGCTGGGGTATTTCTTAACGAAACTGATACTTCAACAGGATTATTTAATATACTTTTAGAAAGACTCAAAATTTTTTTCGAAAAGGTAGCTGAATACATTAGACTTTGTCGATTATTTGGAAGAAGTGACAATATCTCCTTTATTTCGTCTGAAAAGCCAAGATCTAGCATGCGGTCTGCTTCATCAAGCACTAATACTTTCAAATTTGAAAATTTGACTGCATTCTTGCTTGTTAAATCTAAAAGCCTGCCAGGGGTAGCAATAAGGATATCAGTACCTTTGCGTAGATCCATCATTTGCGGATTAATTTTAGTTCCCCCATGTACCACATTTATCTTAAGTGAAATAAACTTAGCATACTGACGGGCATGCTCTCCTATTTGAATAGCAAGCTCTCTCGTTGGTGCCAATACTAATGATTTGGCTTGGCTTTGTTTAGCTCTTTCTAGATTTAGCAATATTTGAAGTAATGGGAGTAAAAAACTTGCTGTTTTACCAGTCCCAGTATGAGCGCTGGCTATAAGATCTCTACCCGCAGATACTAATGGAATTGTTTTTAATTGGATTGGTGTCGCACGCATATAATTTTTTTCTTCTAAAGCTTTAAGTATAGGTTCTGACAAATCAAGATTAGAAAAACTCATTACTTATTCCCATATATTTGGATATTTTCATATAATATATTCTTTAAAATTATCAAGGATTACAGAAAAGATAAAAAAATTTATTATACATATAAGTTGTTGTTCGCATTTATAGTTTCAAAACACTTCCCAGAGGACTAAGATAAATTTTTACTTTTAACTGCTAGGCAATATCAATGAAAAATATATCATATTACTTAAGTTTGACTTTTTTTATTTTTTGGATTTCATGGTCTCATAGCGCCTCAACTGAGGATGCTTACAGCATTATCAGAAATGGAAACCCGGAGCAGGGTTATAAAATGCTTCTTATGCTTGCAGATAAAAATAATGATTCAAGAGCTTTTTATGGGCTTGCTTTGCTTTTCAAGGAGGGCTGGGGAGTAAGTAAAGACGAAAAAATAGCTATAGAGTATTTTAAAAAGGCAGCCAACCTTGATCACACACGAGCGATGTTTGATTTAGGGACTTTCTATCAAAATGGCCTTCTGGTTAAGCAGAGTTATACTCAAGCTATTTCGTGGTACGAAAAAGCAGCTAATAAGGGATATGCAGCTGCAATGTATGGTCTGGGCGGGCTTTATTTCAATGGACTTGGCGTTAAAAAAGATCCAGATAAGGGTACAATGTGGTTTACAAAGGCGGCAAAAATTGGTTTTGAGCCGGCAATAAAATTTCTTGATGCAGTAAATAACTTAGGTGTTCCATCAGAGAACTAATTTTCTTTTTATAGCAGAAACGCTATTGAAAAGTTATACTATTAAATTAATAAATATATCGTAAAATTATGTAATTTGTTTCTGGCATTTACAGCACGACCAGCTAAGAAAATGTCGCCAACGGAGAAATATTGATGATGAAATTAGGTATACCCAGAGAGATTTTTCCAGATGAAAAAAGGGTGGCAGCTACACCTACCTCTGTTCTGAAATTAATTAAACTTGGTTATGAGGTTATTATTGAGTCGTCAGCAGGTGAAACAGCTCATTATGAAGACCAAGATTTTATCGACGCAGGCGCAATAATATCACCAAATTCAGAGGATCTTTGGGGGCAAGCAGACTTTATACTTAAAGTCAGAGCACCGATGATAAACTCAAATACTGGAATTCACGAAACAGAGCTAATGAAAAAAGGTGCATATATTGTAAGTTATATTTGGCCTGCTGAGAATTCAGAGTTACTTGAAGATTTTGCATCAAAAAATGCTACAGTTTTCGCTATTGATAGCTTACCCCGAATTAGTCGTGCACAAAAAATGGACGCTCTTAGTGCTATGGCGAACATATCAGGTTATCGAGCAGTTATTGAGGCTGCTAATTGTTTCGGACGTTTTTTTACAGGACAAGTAACCGCAGCAGGCAAAGTTCCTCCCGCGAAGATTATGGTTATTGGTGCTGGTGTAGCTGGATTAGCTGCTGTCGGTACAGCTAATAGCATGGGTGCTATTGTTCGAGCATTTGATACTCGACTAGAGGTGAAAGAACAAGTTGAAAGTATGGGGGCTCAATTTTTAGAATTAGACTTCTCAGACGAGGAGGGCAGTAGCACTGGTGGTTATGCCAAACAAATGAGTGACGAGTTTATTGCAGCTGAGATGGCTCTTTTTGCTGAGCAAGCTAAAGAGGTTGATATAATAATAACTACTGCACTTATACCTGGAAGGCCTGCCCCTAAACTGATAACAGCGGCAATGGTTGAATCAATGAAATCAGGAAGTGTTATCGTTGATTTAGCGTCAGAACGCGGAGGAAACTGTGAGCTAACAGAGCCTGGAAAAGTAATACAAAAACATGGTGTAACCCTGATAGGCCATACGGATCTACCAAGTCGGATGGCAAAAGTTTCAAGTGATCTATACTCTAGCAACCTAGTACATTTATTGTCAGATTTAACACCAGAGAAGAATGGTACTCCTAATGTAGATATGGATGACGTCGTTATTCGTGGCGTAACAGTCGTCAAGGACAAAAAAATTACCTGGCCTCCGCCTAAAGTAGAAGTTTCAGCCTCTCCAGCTACTAAGCCAAGCGGGCAAATAAAAGAAGCACTAACAAAAGAAGAGCCTACCCTCTTAGATAAATGGCTTGGAAAAGGTGTGCTGTTTATTCTAACTTTAGCTGTACTGATTGGTGTTGGCGGGTATGCACCAGAGAGCTTTTTGAGCCATTTTACAGTTTTTGTATTGTCATGCTTTATTGGATATCAGGTTGTTTGGAATGTTACAGCTTCGTTGCATACACCGCTGATGAGTGTTACCAACGCTATAAGCGGAATAATTGTAATTGGAGCTATATTACATTTAGTTGCTGCTGATAGCGGCACCGTTGGTATCATGTCCTTTATCGCAGTTTTGATAGCAACCATAAATATAGCAGGCGGTTTCAAAGTTACACATCGTATGCTTAATATGTTCCGTAAATAGGAGATTTACTTATGAGCACAGGTTTTGTCAGCGTTGCTTATGTTTTAGCCAGTGTACTATTTATCCTTAGCCTAGGAGGACTTAGTCATCAGGAATCTGCTAGGAGAGGGAATCTTTTTGGTATAGCAGGGATAATAATTGCTGTAGGAGCAACTATTGCTGGTGTAAATATGGGGATCGGCAGTACCTCAACTATCGTTTTAGCGCTTGTTATAGGGGCCGTTATAGGACTTTTTCTTGCTAACAAGGTAGAGATGACACAAATGCCCCAGTTGGTTGCTTTGTTGCATAGCTTTGTTGGTTTAGCTGCAGTTTTAGTGGGCTTTGCAGGTCACCTTGATCCATTGATCAAAACGGTTGGCTCAGAACATACTATAAAAATGGTAGAAATTTTCTTGGGTATATTTATTGGAGCTATAACCTTCACAGGATCACTGATCGCTTGTGGCAAACTCCAGGGCTTAGTATCTAGTTCCGCTCTAACTCTGCCAGGTAGACATGCGATGAATTTACTAGCCTTAGGGTTAGTTGTTGCCCTAGGCTCATGGTTTATAAGCACAGACAGTCTAATGCCCCTAATAATTATGACGATCGTAGCATCCGTTTTAGGTGTCCATTTAATCTTAGCTATTGGCGGGGCAGATA
>NYXF01000087.1 GCA_002685455.1 Porticoccus sp.
CCCCTTGCACTTGGGCTATAAGTGGTATGGGGGGGCCAACTCCCAATAAATAAGAGGAACCTTTACTATCTACTTTTATTCTACCTTTTTCAGTAAGATTGTTAAGATCCCAAATAGTTGCCTCATAAGACGAGGATTTATCCCAGCTTTTAAAACCAAAACAACCACCACTTGGTGCCATACCACAAGTCATAGAGCCAGACTCCTCAACAGTTTCGGTGCTTCCATCAACCCATATTATATACCTAATTCCTAGTTCTTTGATTTGCTGGGTAACTATAGTATTTTTGAGGATTATTCTCATACGGTTTAAATTTAAAGGAGCTATTCTTGGTTCAAACCAGGGGTAAAATTTATCCAAAAAGATTTTTTCTTCTATAACATTTAATTTTTCTGCGTTTGAAATATTATCTCTGATGCAATTTATAAAACCAGGTTCTGTCTCATAAGAGCTACCATGTCTTCTTCCCATGATAACAATCTTTTCTTCTTTATTTAGGCTCAGCCCTCCAAAGCTAGACTTTTGTTCGTCAACAACAGTTGAAGTTGAACAACTAGATATAAAGGGTATCATTAATAAAATTGGAATAAATAAATACCCAAAAGTAATTCTACCAAGGCTTATAACCCTCATTTTTTGTAACCTTTTTTTTCCAAATATTCTTGTACCTCTGGGACTTGGCTGAATCTAGTTGCAATTTGTACACCAGCATCACGCAGTGCCGCATTTGTTGCTTGATTAAGTGCTTTTTCTTGTGACTCTAAAAATCTCGTTTGGGTTCTTCCGTAAGAACTTATGGTCCATCCACAAATATTAGAGTGCTGGCTATCAGAAATTTGTAACTTATACTGTATCCATATTTCGAAAACATTCACGCTTGTTTCATATGGCAAAGAGAGTTGTAGATCCTCAACTGTAACCGAAACGTATAGATCTGAAAGCATTTCTGAGCTTAGTGGCTTCGTGCTAAATATTGACAATTTTTGAAACATAGAGCTAAAAATTTGATCAAATAACTCGCTCTGAGATTCTCCAAGTGAAATTATAATTTTCTCATCATCCTTCTCTCTCGTGAATGAGTAATCTGTAAATGCGCTATCTAACACTAGACCTATTTTATAGGGTAGTTTTTCAATCAAAGCCGGTGGATGGTCGCTAATAACAACTACATGAGTTGAGCAGCTCATTAAGAGCATACTGGGTACAATTATCATGGTAAAAAATATTTTTTTTATAGTTACCAAAACATTATCCATTTAATATATTTAGAAAGGAGAATTTTATTCAAGTCCAGTGAGGCCAACAAAAGTTCCATTGTTATCATAACTTAACTCCCTCATTAGCGCAGAAAAACGTGTAGCGGTTTTCAAATTTCCCCCTTCAACCTGGAAGTGGACGGGAAAACCAATCGTATGTATACGAACCAATCTCTCGACTCCATCAGCTTTATTGATTTTATCAGTTACTTTTAGAACTTGACCAATAGAACCACCGGTGAAATCATCGCCAAATACATATAAGCTAATTTTCTTTTTAGAAGAATAAAACTGCCTTATTGCTTTTTGTATGCCCTCAACAGGACTCGAGTTACTAAACGGCGCCCAATTTGTGAGACGATTTAATATTGCTTTTCTTCTTGCAGGAGTGTCAGGTATCCATTTTTTGCTAAAACTTGAAAACATGTAGTCACCCATATCATTCATTACCTGGATGCCTTTAACTTTCGGATAAATATTAAGAATATTAATCATCTCTTTTTTTACTCTGGTCCAAGCGAAATTCGACATGCTACCTGATGTATCGATTATGAAAACGATATATTCACTATCAACTGGAATTCCGCCAATAATATTTTCGTTAGATTTTTTTTGAGATTTTGATAAGCGACGCATAACATCAGTAAGACTTTGTTGAGCTAGTTCAAGCTGGTTTTTTTCGTCAAAAAATATTGAGTTATTTTTTTGTCTCTTCATTAGATCTTTTTCTAGATTAGCAACTGCTTTTCTAACTTGCATCAGCTGGTTTTCTTTAGATCTGAGCGATTCCTGTAGTACATTGATTTCCCCGCGTATCTCAAATAGCCTACTTTGCGTTGCAGAAATATTTGATAATATTAAATGCTTTTTAGTTTGAAAAAATGATGAATCGACGGATTTTGCAATTAATAACAAAAGAACTATTGCTCCAAAACCACAGCTAATGACATCTAAAAACGAGATACTAATTTCGTTTGTATTTCGCTTAACCCTAGTATCTTTTTTACTCATGGCCAATCTCTTGATGGACTCATAAAAGATCCTTTAGTTGATATTGCTAACTTCCAGTAGTTTGCTGCAGCGAATGGATCGCCTTCCATAGGGAACAGTAGTATATTGACTGGAGTTTGTGATGGTAATTCTTTTAAAGATTCTTGAAATAACTCCAATCTATCATTGCTACTAACCAAAACATTTTTCTTTTTCTTGTAACCTTGAGTAGGTAAGCCATCTGTTATTAAAAATATATTATCTGGAGGATCTTGAAATTTGTTTAAAACCTCAAAAGCTTTAGTCAGATTCGTACCTCCATTTGGAACTTTTTCTTTTAGTACCCGCACTGTGGAATTCAAACTAGATAAGTCCTCCACCTTTTTCCATTCCCTATCATCATTATTGATTGACTCAACAACAGAGTTAAATATATATATTTGATAAAGGCCGTCCTTTGGTAGCTGAGAGATCAGCCATTCAGTCGTTTTTATAGTGCGCTTCCATTTAGGAGAGTTTTTTTTCGATTCATCATCCATATTTCGAAATCGGATAACATTCACAATAGAGTCGGAAAGCATGCTAGCTGAAGCGTCAATCAAGAAAATAGTTCTTTTGCCGCTCAATTTAAGACCAGTGAGATATTGTCTCTCTCCGTCTCCTAAAAATTGCCTTATATTTTTTCCGTCACCCTGTTCTTTAAGACGTTGTACCTTTTCTTGGAGCACATAAACTTTTTCTCTTAAGGCATTCAACTCCTCTTCCGGATTTTTCTCTATAGCTAGAGTTTTTTTTGCTATTTGGATTTCTTTTATTATTTTTGCAATATCTTCGTTTGTGATATCCAAGGTATTTTTAAGCCTTGATAAATCTGCCTTACCAGTTTGAATTTCCTCAAGAAGAAGATTGTGTTCGGAAGTTCTTCCTATATCATTTTGTGTAGTAGAAATAGGGTTGTGTTTTAATATGAGAAATAAAAGAGTAACAGCGCCAAATCCACAAGCCATAATATCTAAAAAAGATAAACTAAAAGTTGTGATTTTGCGTTGTGATTTCGCCATTTCAAGTAACCTTGATCAATTGAAAAGATTCAGATCCAACTGTAATAATTTGCCCTAGATTTAACCGAACCTTTTCTTCTTGATCTTTGTCTTGATCATTTATATATAAATCACTTTGCATTAAAAAAATTGATTTTTTCGATATTTGATTTTGAGAAAACTCAAGAGAACCATTATGTAGTTTAAAATATAGGATATTTTTTATTGCTACAGCTTTATTTTTATATAAAACATGGGTCGGTATTTCATTTGAGGATGAATTTGAATTTTGTGATGCGTCAACACTTGGAATATTTAAGGAGGTGACGAGTTTCCTAAGTTTTTGACCTTGTTTGATATTTTGTATATTTTCAAAAGCGCCAAAAATTGCAGCATCCTTTTTTAATATATGAAATTCCCCTAGTTTTTCAATAACCCCTGGTAGTAACTTTAACCTGTGGTTAGCAACCAAAATATCATCATCCTTAATTATAGTCATAAACTTCTTTTTTAGTTGATTGATTTTCTTTGCGCTCTCTGTCAGAAGTTCATCAAGACTAATTGTTAACTGATAGTTACCTAGAGGACTGCTTAGGACAGCCGTTGTTTCTGAACCTCGATTTAGTTTTTCAAGCCATTTTGGTAAAGAGTTATAAAGTTGCCATTCTCCCTCAGCAGTATATAGAGGGTCATATCGATGTTCTTTGATAAATTTATTGGCAATATTTCTAGCCCAGACATCATAGATAGTTTTTATCCCTATATCTGAAACAACATCAACACTTAATCTCTTAGTTAGCGTTTTGCTCTTGAGCAACCTAGTAAAAACTGTTTGATGTAATTCTATATCCATATATATCAAACACTCATCATTTTTTGACCTTCCCTCAATATCAAAATTACACGTAGCTGCGATAGCAGAATCAATTAAACCAAGTATTTCAAAACTCGATGCTTCAGCTAAGCCAAGAATTATAGAAAGTTGTTCACGATCCAATGAACCTGGTACAGCGAATATAATTTGACTCGGGTTATTTAGTTTCTTATGTAAATCGGTTAATTGCTGGAAGGCCAGATCGGCATTATGCCTAGCTTTTTTTGTTGGGTGATTAAGTGGAGAGAGATTCAGTTGTCTCCAAAACTGATTGAAACTATTTTGTGGAGATAAGAAACTTTTTTTGAGAGCAATATCTCCGGTTTCAATCCTATCATTGCTTAAAAAAGCATATCCTGGACTTATAAAAATTTCATCTATATTGGTTCCACAACAGTGACCGGAGTCATTTATTTCAATAATTGCTAAGCTCTTATTTTTACTCATATGAAGACTTTATATGCTATTAATCGTTGGTATTCTATTACTTTAATCGGTTTTTAGATGCCTTATTAAATTTCTATCACAGTAATTATGTGAATCTAAAACTAATCGTTCTTGTGCTAGTTGCAGCTGATGGACTATAAACATTAGAAAAATACTTATTACTAATGCAATGAAAGTAGAATTAAAAGCTACACCTAAGCTAGCTGTAACTCCAACAATATCTCCCTGAACTGCTTTATGAGCTTGACTAAGCGCTTCTCCAATACCTCTTACAGTGCCAATAAAACCAATAGAAGGAATTGCCCATGCAATATAACGAACCATAGAGAGTTCTGAATCTAGCTTATCTGACTCTTTATCTAAAACTTCATTTATAGAATTTGAAACATCTTGTATGTTTTTTGTAGAATCAAACCTGTGGAGAGCAGTTAATAGCGTTCTTGCGATTAACCCTTCTTTTTGTGCGGTTGTTAATGCTTGAATTGGGCGAGATATTTGACGTGCATCTTCGGGAAGTATTGGGGTCCCCTCTACAACAGTCAGTAGTTGATGGTTCAATAATTTTCGTTCGTGGACAATAATTCTTGCTTTATAGCCCATGATAGCACAGGCCCAAATCATCAATATAAAACAGGCTTCCTGTTCAAAGTCTTTTATGACGATATAGAAAGATCTTTCTGCTACGTAGGGCTCGCCTGCCTCTTCCTTGACTAACTGATTTTCTAATAAAATATTTGCGTTAGGCCTTATCAATGTAAGATAAACTGTGTGGACAATAATCAAGGCGAGAATTAGTGAAAAAATTTGATACATGAATTCTGAAGAGACTTTAAATTGCATTTATATAACTCCTTAAATATCTGCAGGGAAGGGGATAGCTAGATCTTCTGAAATCTCTTCGCTGGGTTTGAATTTCTTGGTAATTATTTTTTTATTAGGCGCCTCTAGTGCTTTTTTTGTCAATGAGTTTGAATTATTATTTTCAGGTTT
This sequence comes from Porticoccus sp., assembly GCA_002685455.1. Next base: position 5,599 of record NYXF01000087.1, read on the forward strand.
TGTTATTTCAGAGCTATTTGTCTCTAAATTTTTAGCTTCTGCAATATTAGTGGCCTGTAAATCATCGGCAGCAATATAGCAACTAAACCCGATTAATATAAATAAAATGTAATAGAATCTCACGGTTTCCCTCAGTTTTGATCAACTTTTTGTAACTTCACACTTATTTTTTAACTATTGGCTGGATAAATCGTGCGATTCTAAATCCAACATCATCTGTAGGACTGTTTGCCATATCTCTGAAGGTCAGCCTTAAAGAGCTCAAGCTGCTATCGCGCCAGCTGCTGCCCCGAATAGTTTTAAATTTTCCACTTTTAGGTCCCATAGGATCGATCTCAGCGGTACCACTTAGATTAAATTTGATTTCATAAAAATCATTAACCCATTCAGATACATTTCCTTGCAGATCATATAATCCTTTTTCATTTTCATCAAAACTCCCAACTATTGAGGTTGTTGGATATCCATCATCGAAGAGAGGAATTACTGAACTTAAGATATCAGATGCACTTTTATCAGCAAAATTTCCACTCTTATTTTTTGGGGGATAACCAGTAAATAAAGTCTCTGACTCAACAGCTATATTTTGGGAACGAGCTACCCATGACCACTCTGCTTCAGTTGGTAGACGATAACCAATACCTCCTGTGTCAGTACCAATAAGTTTACCATTTTCTTCTGTATAAAACGGAACTAGCCCATCTTTCTTACTTAGCCAGTTACAATACAGAGCGGCTTGTTCCCAGCTAATATTCACTACAGGCTGTTTAGGTTTATTTAAAGTTTTTCCTTTAAAATGTCGTGAGCTATGTTTTTGAAACTCTGAGAACTGTTCATTCGTAACCTCTTTCGTTGCAATATAAAAAGGGCGGGTGATAATTATTTTACGCAATACCTCATTAGCTCGACGACCAATCTCTTGCCTTGGAGCTCCCATAAAAAACTCATTTATTGGTCTAAAAAATTTTAGTTTATGGTTCATAGTAGTAATTATCTCTTTTGGCACACTAGCCCAATAAGCCTGCTCTTCAGTTAACAATTGTACGTCTATTATTTGTTCAAATTTTGGTTGGGGCGTGATAAATTTTTTATAGCTAGCATAACCAGTCTTTTTCACCTCTATAAGTTGAGGGTGAGAGGGAAGCTGAAATTCTCTATTACCAGTACCTTGAGGTTCTTCATTAATCCAAACTGAGGAATCTTTTGGTGACACAACAACTGTTACAGCACCCATAATTGGATTCATATCCACAGAAATTTTTCTTTTTTCTCCAGATACTAATGAGATAGATTTCTTTTGAGTCAAGTAACCATTAAGAAAAATAGCTATATCGTGTTCTTTCTTGGCGTTTAAGTATAAGGTCAGTGGTGTGTTACCCTTATATTCTCCATCTAAAGTAATTGTTGCTCCAGATGGTATAGTAGTTAGATCTAGAGTCCCATCTGCAAGTTCTAACTCTATTTTGGGAAATATTTTTGTTTTTCCAGAATCTATTGATAGTTTTTTTTTCCAAGTTTTATATCCATCGTATGATAGTGAAACTATTTCACCAGTTGATAGAATTGGCACTGAGAAAGGAGTATTTCCAATATATCTATCATTTATTTTAATCTCTGCTCCTGATGGAGAGGAGTCTAGTTCTAAAAAACCCCAGTCTGGTTCAAGGTCAATGTGGATATCTTGTTGAATATCTAGACCATCAATTTTGACATCTAATTTTTTGGTCTTATAACGTGGGAGACTCAAATTTATTTCATATTCTCCGGATTGAATAGATTTTATATTGAAAGGAGTCAGTCCGACCACCTCACTGCCCATAATGATTTCGCTACCTGATGGCTTGGAAGTCAACCTTAAGTGTCCTGGTTTTTTTTTCATAGTTAATTCGAGTTGAGCAAGATTTTTTTCGTTAACAGTGAATGTGTGATTTAAGTCGAAATAACCTGGAGCAAGTGCTTTTAAAGTATAATCACCAGGCCTTACTAAATAATTATCTGACAGCTGAAAGCTTAAACCGCCATAGATATTAACTTTGGGCTTGGCTTCAGTGGGTGCAATTGTTACAACCACTGACTTTGCCGTAAGCAGAAACCAAATTATAGATAAGCTGATTAAGAACGCTAATCCTATTGTAACTTTGATAGGGCTGAAAAGTATCTTGGATCTTTTGCTTGATCTCGCTATTGGCTTAAAATTTATAGGAACGAGCTTTTCATCAACAAATGATGGTTGTTCAGATGAGGCATTTTTATTATCTTTTTCTTTCATAATTAAATCTGCTCTTTACAGGTAACTTCAATATTGAAAGGCGCGCTTTCTTTTGACACACGGAATTCGATACGAATATCACGGTAACCGTCTCTTGTGCCAGTTGCAATATAGTTGCCAGGTTTAAGAATAAGATTTTTTTCAATAAAATACCCAAGATTTCCTTTTTTTAAAAGGGTGACATTTGTTGATCTATCAGAACGAAATAGAACTTGTAGATCAACTTGTGAGTCTTCTAGTGCTTGTTTGAGCTGACTTAATTGTTTTAGATGTTTAGCGCCTGGATTTGAGATTTTTTGAGCATTAATTAATAGTTTTTTAGCCTGATCATATACTTGCGGCGTCGATAGCCTAAGCGGCGATAATATTATGTTATTGATATCATTGCTAATTTCTAGCCTTGATGAAGTTCTTTTTTTCCCAACTTGTGCTTCAATTAATATGCCACTTTTATTTAAAATCTTTTCATAGCCCTCCAAAGCGTCATCCCAATTTTCCATATCTTCATTTAATTCAGCCTTTTTCAATTCATCAGTTATAAATTTTTGGGCGAGAAGTTGTTGTGCTTGAGTTGAGCCCAAAAAAGCAGCTTGATTTTGGGGTTTAATTTTCATAGCGATCTGGAATTTTTCTAGAGCTACGCTGTAATTCTTTGCTTCTAGTGCTTGATAGCCATTGCTCATCAGCTGTTTAAAATCAATATCTTGAATTAACAATGTAGCTTGACTGTACATATCCATGGCTATTTTATTTAAAGGGTCTAATTTGTTTGCCTTCACAAACAAATTCCTTGCCTGTTTATAATCTCCGCTTTCAAGGAGCTGCTCACCTTTCTTTAACAAAATTAATACCTCATCTAAAACATCTGTTCTAGCTAGACCTTTAAGTGCCTCAATACTTGATGGGTCGATGGATAATGCGAGATTATAATATTCTTTAGCTATTTTTGAGTCCCCACGAATCAAAGCATCTTTCGCGATTTGTAAATTCATTGCCAACTTATTAGGGATTAAATTTTTTAATTTATTAAGTTTTAACTTTGCTTCTTCGTATAAAACTAACGCTTCACTAAATTTTCTTTGACGAAAAAGTTTATCTCCGTTTGCACCTATTGTAAGAGCTCTCTCAAAAGCATCCCTACCCCATTTAGTTACACCTCTTTTTTCCAGAAAATCCTGAACAGCAAGAAAATCAGCAAGGCTATCTTGAGATTTCCTTCTTGCTTTGGTTAATTGCGCATCAATGAATGGAGACTCTTTTATAGACCTTTTTTCTAAGATTTGGTTTTCTTTAACTTGTTCATTTTTTTCTATTTTTGGCACAAACCTAGGAAGAGCAAATACAACAATAAAAACTAAAAATAGACTGAATCCCAGAGCATAATAAGTACTGCTCCTATTTTGCCATGGAGTTTGTTGTAGATTTTCATTTTTTTTTGACAAAGGCATACTAGCGAATTTTATATTTTCAGTTAAAGGTCTGTCTTCATCAGAGTTAACCATGCTAGTTATGTCCCACTATGCTCAGCTTCATACCTCTGTTTCAAATAGGATTTCCATTGGTTGTAGTGTTCGGTTACATTTCCAGTAAGCACAACTCTATCATTTTCTAGCTCAATAATACGGGGCTCAATCTCTGATTCTAACGATTGTTCTAGTTCAGCTAAGACATCCTCATGTATTTTTAATTCTGATCTTTTTTCCATACCACTCTTTACAAGTAAAGCCCCAGTTCCAATCGCCACTGCTCCAGCAGATTGAGCAGAGCCGCTGGTGCTTCCAGATGCCATTATTCCACCAATAACAGCAGCTATTCCACCGACTGTGCGCGCAACAGATTGTCGTTTGAGTTCCCTTGCAGAACTTATCTCTTCGTGCGTAGCCTGTCTCCATGATTGGTAGGGCTTATTCATTCGCCTTGAGAAGTTATCGTAATATCCTTGCATCGTATCAATAAATAGGTAATCCCTCTCTCGAAGGTCAGATATTTTCATAAGAATAGGATCGTTTTTTGCGGGTAGTCTTAATATTTTAAGTTCACCAAGCACCGTTTTCTCAATATGCCCTTCAAATGATTCTGGGGAGAAATCTTCAGCAAATTTTAAATCTGATATAGTGGATAATTTTTTTATTTCACCAGAAGATAATTTTTGATTGTACTCTAATAGGTCGTTCGCTATATTATTGAATAAATTTTGGAAGGGATCTCGGTATATCTCCATATCTTTTTTATAAGCATAGTAGCCTACAGTTTGGGTATAGGTTTTTGTATACCAACTTCTATTAGCGACATCGGAGACTGATATTTCTAGTGTTAATTTCTCACCATCAGAATTGATAATTTTACCCTCAATATAAACATCTACGATTGTTTTCCTGTCAGGAATCGATCTGACTGCACCCCAGGCTGACGTTCCTTGAATAGTAGATGTTAGTTGATTGGCTAAAAAAAGACCCTCGGCATTCTGTGCAGTCGAGGATATGGGGGAGTTATTATTATTTTGGGACTTATTTTCACTCGATTTAAATGGAATAACGGCGAGATCTAAGAGATGCAACTTTTTAAAAGATGCAGTTTTTTTCATGAGCGGTATTTCAACAGTACTTGTCACTTTTTGCACACCGCAGGAGGAAATAGCCAATGCAGTAAATACAACAGGTATATAGAATACTAATAATTTTTTGATATTAGTTACATTTTGCATGATCTTGTATTATCGAGCTCCTTTATACTTTCGATATTCTTCCCACAATTTCTCTCTGAGTTCAGGGTCCTGTTCCTTAACAGCAGCTTCTCGAATCTGTCTTGCTATAATATCATCTCCCTCACCGTTAGGTATGTCTTCTGGGACAATTATATTTGAACCTTTACCAGACATACCACCTTGGCTTGGAATAGGTCGCCAGGCAGAGCTATTACTTCTTTCTATAGTTTCTCCATAATTATTTCCTTGGGTAGATTCTTTGTCTCCACCATCACCAGAAGTCGCATCAGACTGAGACTGACTTTTCGAGCTGGAGGTATCTTCTTGTAATAAATTAGAATGACTATTATCTGATATTTCATCTTCTATCTTATTTTTTTCTGTTTCTATTTCGCTAATTTCTACAGCAAACATTTTATCGAACTTAGCAACTGATTCCTCCAGCTTTTTATCCAACAACATTATTTTTTCTTTTTGTGTAATAGCGGCTCCTTTTTGAGTATTTGAATCCACCAATTTCGAGTTAAAATTCATTTTCAACTTATCATTATCAAAATTATATGCACTTTCTCCTCTATCTAATGGAGTTACTTTACACCCAGTTATTACACACATTACAGTTGCCCAAAAAGTTACACACAAATTAAATGATATTATTTTTTGATTAAGAAATTTAATATTATTCATTTGGAATTATAACTCTTATCGGATATTTGACTGAAAGCACGGGAGAGCCCTTTATGAGCTGTGGCCTAAACTTTTTCATCCGGATCGTTTCAATAGCTCTTGTACCGAAACTATCCATTTCTGGTGGATATATTTCTTTGACATCAAAATTAACTGGATTGCCTCCATCCGTTATATCTACTGTAAGATTAACATAGTTAGTTGTATTAGAAAGATGTGACTTATCTTGAGCCTTAATTGATGTTAGCACTTCATTTTTTTCAGCATATGAGTATCTGGTGCGCTTAGGAAGCATTAATGGTTGGGAATATATTTTATCCAGATTTTTCTTACTTTGCTGATCCATAGCCACTATCTCATATGATTTTTCATATGCAGTCATTGCTAGCTTATATTTCCCAAATAAAAGATACCAGTCACCTAGGTTAGTTTGCCCCTCAGCAATTTCTGACAGAGTAAAATTTGGGTTTTCATCATATATTTGTAGTATTTGATTTTGCAATATTTGTCCGTGCTTATAGTAGGCACCTCGTCCCACTACCTGATTTACTCGGGCCATTGATCGATAACCAAAAGGCAAGGATGTATCAGTTTCTCTATAGTCAGGAAATCTTCTTTGATGCACAGATAGGTAATAGCATGTTGTTGCTAGGTTATTAAGAAATGGCAATAAATTGGGATGCATCCCCCCATATTTCGCTGATGCAATTCGAATTGCATAGCTATACAAATCAAAAGCGGTTTCAAGGTGATAGGAATCATTTCGCCCCGAAGTTTGTGAATATGCCTCAAGAGCCCAATTGCTAAATTCATCAAGTATCACTAGCAACTTAGGATCATTTTCTTCATAGTTTTTTAAATAAACCTGTAAAAGTTGAGAATAACCTGTAGCAACTTCTTCAATTTTTCCTTGGATCTTTTGGCTTTCAATAATAGCGCGTAATGTAGCTTCTTGCGATAAACTATAAAGACCATCATTTATCCGATTTACATAAATAGCTTTCCTAAATATGCCTATTGCTTCATCAAAACGATTATTTGATTGGAGCCTTTTCCCCAAACTATAAAGCATTTCGGGTAAATCATGACTATATGGGCCGTCCTCCCCCTCTTTTTTTTCAATAGCTTCAACGTAGTGATTGAGAATAACATCAAGATTTGGCTCATCTGAAGTCTGAGCTTCTTCTTTAGAATAATTTGCATGATTGTCAGATATTAAACTTTCTTTAATTTGATCATCAGCAGTCAAATTATGGCATGTAAGTAAAGAAGTACAAAGAATAATGATAAGCTTGATTTTTCCTGTTAAATACATGTATTTAGTTCACCCCTCCATGAGGTCAATATAAACTGTGACAGACACGTTAAGTGTATTATAACTTTTTATTCTTAATAACCCATAAGCGTATTAAATATCAGTGATTCTAAGCTTAAAAATTTTTTTATAAGACTACTTGTTAATAAACATAATTCTGAGCCAAGAAAGCTTAATGTAGTTCATCTTCTAATTGTTATAAAATTGAGTACAGCAAATTTAGATGTAAAAAAAAGGTCATAAAAATGTTATACGAGCTTTGGAATATAGTTGCCCCAGTTTTTGTTTGTACAATCATAGGCTATTTTTGGGCGCGATCATCCACACCTTTTTCTGCTGATTTTGTAAGCCGTATAGTTATGAATATAGGAGCCCCATGCCTAGTTATTTCAACCATAAATGGAGTTGAAATTTCTGGGCAAGATTTTTATGCAGTTGCTCTTGCCGCAATATTGATATTTTTAGGTACATCAATAGTTGGCATGTTAGCCATAAAGATGACAGGTGAAACCGTCCATTCCTTGCTACCGACGGTGGTGTTTCCAAATAACGGCAATATGGGTTTGCCTCTATGTTTATTTGCTTTTGGAAAGGAGGGGCTAGCTCTTGCTTTAGCTTTTTTTCTAGTACAAATGACTGCACTGATGTCTGGTGGAGTAGCACTAATGACTCGTAACAATAACGGTTTTTTTGGGGCTTTGAAAGACTTAGCAGTTTTGCCTCTAATACATTCTGTCATTGTTGCAATTTTTTTACTCGGAACTGGCTTACAGCTTCCAATCTGGATTGATTCAACACTAAGTATATTAGGCGGGCTAACAATCCCTCTGATGCTTATTACTCTGGGGGCTTCTTTGACAAGCTTAAATACTTCGGTGTGGCAAAGGAGTATGATTTTTTCATTACTACGTATCGGCGGAGGTTTTTTATTTGCTTGTTTAGTTGTTAATCTCACAGGACTCTCTGGAGTAGCAAGAAATGTTGTATTATTACAAGCTATTATGCCTGCAGCTGTATTTAATTATTTGTTGGCATTAAAATTTGACAGAGACCCTAATAAAGTTGCGAGCGTTGTTATCACTTCCACTTTATTGTCTCTTTTAGCAATACCTATACTTTTGTTTTTTTTATTGTAGAGTTTCCTCATAAAAATACATTCAATTTTTTTTTGGTTGATGAGTAAGAATAATGAGTAAGAATAAATCTGGCCTGATTAATAATAAACCTCTATCAGGATTTCGTGTCATAGAGTTAGGCCAATTACTTGCCGGACCTTTCTCTGGGACTCTATTGGCTTATTTTGGTGCTGAGGTTATAAAAATTGAGCCTCCGAATACAGGAGATCCTTTGCGTAATTGGAGAGTGTTAGACGACGGAACATCTTTATGGTGGCGAAGTTTGGGGCGTAATAAAAAATGTATTACTATAAATTTAAAAAAACAAAAAGGTAGAGAATTAGTAAAGCAATTAATCAATAAATCAGACGTTCTTATAGAAAATTTTCGTCCGGGTAAAATGGAAAGATGGAATTTAGGTCCCGAGCATTTTAAAGAATCAAATCCAAATTTGATTTATACGCGTATTTCAGGTTACGGGCAAACCGGGCCTTATTCACATAAACCGGGATTTGCTTCAGTATGTGAGGGTATCAGCGGGTTTCGTTATGTCAATGGTATCCCAGGTCAAGCTCCCATACGTCCTAATTTAAGTATTGGAGATAGTGTGGCCGGACTTCATGCAGCTTTTGGTATTGTTTTATCGTTACTCTCAAGACAGTCTGGTGGAGGAGGGCAAGTTGTCGATATAGCTTTATATGAAGCGATGTTTAACCTCTTAGAAGGCGTGATTCCTGAATATGACGGTGCAAGAGTAATTAGAGAGCCATCCGGTACTACAGTGACTGGAATAGCTCCAACAAATATTTATCGTTGCGCTGATAAAAAATATATTGTGATTGGTGGAAATGGTGACTCTATATTTAAAAGACTAATGACCGCTGCAAATAGGCCTGATTTGGCAGAAGACGCGAGACTATCGAGTAATTCTGGTCGAGTAAAACATGAAGAAGAAATTGATGAGGCCCTATCCTGCTGGTGTAAAAAACAAATTAGCTCCAAAATTTTGGAAACCCTTGATCTTTTTGATGTACCATCTGGTCCGATTTATAATGCTGAAGATATGATTAACGACCCTCATTTTATTGAAAGAGGCTTATTTGAGAACGTAAAAGTGAAGAATAAGTCGCTTAAGATTCCGGCAATGGTTCCGAGATTAAGTAAGACACCAGGCTCTACTTTGTGGGCGGGCCCAGAAATTGCTAGTTTTAATAAAGAAATCTTTGAGAATATACTTGGTATGGATGCGTCAACTCAAACAATTTTAAAAGATGAAGGCATTATTTGAACTGATTAATATCTTTAAGTCCATCATAAATAATAATAGTGTCTAGTATGAATATAGCTGTGAAAGAAAATTTATATCAATTAAACATAAATCAAATGAAGGGATATACTCAATGAAGTTTATTTTACTAATTACAACATTTTTCTGTTTTTCTTCAGCACTTGCTGGTGGTTACCCTCAATTTGACTCTAGTGAAATTCAGCCTGATTCAGAGTATTTAAAACATAATTATAAGATGCCAGGTGAAAGAAATCATAGTTCACATAAAAAAATTCATAATACTGACACAGCCAAAAGTCATTTAGGAGACCATACACATAAAAAAGGCGGATGGATGTTCACCTATCATGCAATGGATATGCACATGGAAGATAATCTCGATGGGAGTAAAGGTATTTCATCAGATAAAATTGTTACCACGGAACCAAACCGCTTCTATGGTGTTGCAGGACAGCCTTCCACATTGAGAGTAGTACCAACAGAAATGGATACTCGTATGGATATGTTTGGCCTGATGTATGCTCAAACTGACAAAATTTCATGGATGTTAATGTTACGTCATATTGAAAAGTCTATGAAGCTTACTACCTATATGGGCGGATCAGGTACAACTCAGCGCGGTACATTTAAAACTAAATCTAGTGGAATCGGTGATACCTCAGTGAATTTTCTATGGAAAGCTTTTCAGTATAAGCATCATATGATTAACTTAAATTTAGGCATGAGTCTACCAACTGGGGATATTGACCAAAAAGATATTGTTTTAACTCCTATGGGTATGCAGCCAAAATCAGTCCTCCCTTATGGGATGCAATTAGGTTCTGGTACTTATGATCTTCTTCCCGGCTTCACTTATCTCAGTAGCAATGACTACCCATTAGATTGGGGAATAAAATATCGAGGCATTGTTCGCATTGGTGAAAATGATGAGGATTATACCCTTGGAGACGTTCATAAGTTTTCAGTATGGGGTGGTTACTCCTTTGCCCCATGGATAAAAACATCCATGGGGTTATCTTATAAATATGAATCTGATATTGATGGAATAGATTCTAGAGTAGTTTTACCTGTTCAAACAGCTGATCCAGATAATTATGGTGGAGATACACTTACGGCTAACTGGGGTTTAACACTAGTCGGGCACAAAGGAGCTTTAATTGGCCACAAAATAAAATTTGATTACACAAAGCAACTTGAACAAAACCTAAACGGTATCCAGATGGAAATGGATGATATGATCTCTGCTAGTTATCAGTTCAGTTTTTAAATAGTTTACCGTATCCTGACCTACGTCGTTAATGTTATTATAATCAAATATTTTATAACAAAGAGTTATTTTTGTGAATTTAGCGCCTAAAAAAAAATTGCAATTTTTGCAGATGTTCAGAATATCTATTACACAACTCGTGAAGCTTATGGTCGTCAGTTTAATTACAGAAGACTCTGGGATATTGTCTCAACTCAAGGGGTAATTGAAGTTGCAAATGCATATGCTACTGATTGCAACGATGATGGTCAAATAAGGTTTCAAGAGGCACTAAGACACATCGGATTTGATGTGAAACTTAAACCTTATATTCAGCGAGGTGATGGAAGCGCCAAAGGAGACTGGGATGTGGGAATCACCATTGACATTTTAGATATTGGAAATCAAGTAGATAAAGTCGTATTGCTTTCCGGTGATGGGGATTTTGACCTATTAATATCTAGAATAAAGGAGCGCTATCCACTAGAAGTTTGTGTCTACGGGGTACCTTTATTGACTGCAGGGTCTTTAGTCGAGGCGGCCAGTGAATTTATTCCAATTGATGAGAATCTATTAATGCAATCAAATTAATCCAAACAGGTGCTGCATCATCTTACCTCGTTGCCCGTAGCTATCAATAAAACTATAAATATAGCCATCAACTGTGACCTTGCTGTACCTAACTAACAATTAGTGAATTAGGAAAGTAAGGAGATTGTGTATAAATAGTTGAATTTATGTAGGAAAAATTGGTGGGCCCACCAGGACTTGAACCTGGGACCAATCGATTATGAGTCGACTGCTCTAACCAGCTGAGCTATGGGCCCTAAAAAAGCATGCAGTACTATTCATCAAGAAAACTTCGCAAGTGATCAGATCTACTAGGATGACGAAGTTTACGTAAAGCTTTTGCTTCAATTTGACGAATTCTTTCGCGTGTTACATCAAACTGTTTACCAACTTCTTCAAGCGTATGATCTGTATTCATATCAATACCAAATCGCATACGAAGCACTTTGGCCTCTCTCATAGTTAGTCCGTTAAGAACGTCTCTAGTGGCATCAGTCAAACTATCATTAGTTGCAAAGTCAACAGGTGAAAGTATATTAATATCTTCAATAAAGTCACCCAAATGAGAATCATCATCGTCCCCAATAGGAGTTTCCATTGAGATTGGCTCCTTGGCAATTTTCAAAACTTTGCGAATTTTATCTTCAGGCATTTCCATTCGTTCTCCTAGTTCCTCTGGTGTTGGTTCTCTACCAACCTCTTGGAGCATTTGTCTTGAGATACGATTAAGTTTATTTATTGTTTCAATCATATGCACAGGTATTCTTATAGTACGGGCTTGATCTGCAATAGATCGAGTGATAGCTTGACGAATCCACCATGTAGCATAAGTTGAAAATTTATAACCACGCCGATACTCGAATTTATCAACAGCTTTCATTAATCCAATATTTCCCTCTTGTATTAAGTCGAGGAATTGAAGACCTCTATTTGTATATTTTTTTGCTATAGATATGACTAAACGCAGATTCGCTTCAACCATTTCTTTTTTTGCTCTACGCGCTTTTGCTTCACCAATAGACATCCGACGATTTATATCTTTAACTTGAGTGATAGATAACCCATTTTTTTCAGCTATCTTTATAAGCCTTCGTTGAGCCTTTTTTATATCAATTTCATGTTCTTTAAGTTTTTCGGCACACGGATGACCTTGATCGCAAATTTCTGTAACCCAGTTTTCATTACCTTCATTTCCAGGAAAAGTTTTTATGAACTCTGATCTGGGCATTTTTGCTTGCCGAACAACCATACTTGTTATTTGTCGTTCCGCTGCCCTTATTACTGAAAGTGTTTCACGCACAATAGCAACTAATGGATCAAATTTGCGCGGCGCCAGTTTTAGATACTTAAAGTGTCCACTTAGCTCTTTTGTTGCCTTCCTAGCCATTTTGCTATCACGCCCATGTTTATCTATGGCTTTTTTTGCATTTTTATTCAGTTTTTTTAAAGTATCAAAACGTTCTTTTGCCTCTACTGGATCTAACCCAGTATCAGGTTCATCTTCATCTTCATCCTCGCCTTCTTCTACATCCCCTGTAACAACGTCTAAATTATTCTCTTCTTCTTTTTTTGCTGCCTCTGCCTGAGCGAGAGCTGAGGGAACGTGCGCCATTGGGTTTAAGTAACCAATCAGAATATCTGAGAGCTTACGTTCGTCTGTTTCGATTAAATCGTACTCTTCAATAATGCAGTCTACTATATTGGGCCATTCAGATATTGAGGACATAAGTTCACGAATGCCCTCTTCGATTCGCTTTGCAATTTCTATTTCACCTTCCCGAGTAAGAAGTTCGACAGTACCCATTTCTCTCATATACATACGGACAGGATCGGTAGTTCGATGTTGTTCTGTTTCAACCGCGGCTAGTGCAGCTGCAGCTTCAGCAGCCGCAACTTCATCAGTTGTGATATCTGCAGTACTAAGAAGGTCTTCTGCATCTGGAGCGTTTTCAAATACACTTATACCCATATCAGTTAAATTTTGAATTATATCTTCAACTTGATCAGGATCAGAAATGTCCTGAGGCAAATGATCATTCACCTCAGAATAAGTCAGGTAACCCTGCTCTCTGCCTTTAGTGATTAAGTCTTTTATGCGTGATTGTTGTTGTGCGTTACCGCTCATATATGATCTGCTATGACTGAAGTTTGGTAGGTAAATATTTTTAAAAGGATTATACTAAAATAAATTCTTTTTGTCTTATCTAAGTAGAAAAATTACTTTAATTTTAGCTACTAAGGAATTCTAGGTTTTTTAATAATTCTATCGTAAAGTACCCTCATTTGTTCATTATTTTGTTCTTTAGAGAGATTAAGCCATGCTCTATTTAGGGCTTTTATAGAATGATCATCAATATTTTCTTTTGAGTCGAGATAATCAAATAAGTCTAAGGGCTCCATTTTTGCAAATGAATTTCTGAGAAGTCTTGCTAGTATTTCTTTGAACTCTTTTTCATCATCTCCAATGTTGTTTTTCAGTGGACGAAATAGACCTCCAGCAACGATATTTGTGAAATTCTCTGCCTGTTTTTTATCACCGATACCGCGCATATAACCCATAATATGATTTAAAGTATAACTAGGGTTTTCTCGGATAACTTTCGTTAAGTTACTCAGGATGTTTGAATCTGCAATTTCCCAATTTAGGAAATCTTCATTTTTTGGTAGGTATTTTTCAAGTTCTGGTTTATTAGCTAATAGCGCGATAAGAGTATGAACTGCAGGCACTTTTATGGATTTTTTTATGCTATAGTGATTTTTAGTTACTTTGGCCGACCTGTAGTTAGGTTTGTTTTGATCCTGATGTTGATATTCTGTCTGTTTTGAGCTCTCTCCAAAATATACATCAGGGATTCCTGTATATTTATTTCTATCAGACAAAAATTTGTCATTATTTTTTTCTGATTCTGCAAGCGTTAAAAGCTCATTTTCCTCTAAGCTAGTTTTTTCACACAAAGTCCTAATCATAAGAGTCTTAAATGCCCCGATGGGCATTTTATTGATCAATGGCACTACAAGTTTACTAAGTTTCGATTTACCGTCTATTGTACTATAATCGCATTGCGAAGATAATGATTCAAAAAGAAATTGTGATAAAGGTGCCGCACTTGCAACTAACTCAAGAAATTTTTTTGAGCCTATCTTTTGGACTATTGAATCCGGATCTTCTCCCTCAGGTAGAAACATAAATTTTGCAGATCGACCGTCGGTCATTACGGGAAGTGAAGTTTCAAGTGCTCGACCGGCAGCTTTTCTTCCAGCTTCATCTCCGTCAAAGCAGAAAATCACTTCAGATGTATACCGAAATATCTTATTGAGATGCTCGATTGTGACCGCTGTTCCAAGCGTAGCCACGGCGTTGTGAATATCGTTTTCCGACAAAACTGCAACATCCATGTAGCCTTCTACTACAATTAAATTTTCAATATCACGAATACGTTGATTAGCTTCATAAAGACCATAAAGTTCTCTTCCTTTTTGAAAAAGTGGTGTCTCGGGTGAATTAAGATACTTTGGCTTTTCATCGCTTAATACGCGGCCACCAAAACCTATAGTACGGCCTCGAGCATCTCTAATAGGAAACATAATACGATTTCTAAAACGATCATAAAACTTATCTTCTTCATTACGATCTATTAAGAGCCCTACATCTCTCAAGTGTTGTTTTTTTTTCTCATCTTTTCCTAAATTTTTAAGGATGTTATTCCACCCAGGTAAGGCAAATCCGATGCCGAAATTGCGAGCAGTTTCGCCACTGAGTCCCCTCATTTTTAGATATCCAACTGCTTCTCTTGCATCTTTAGGATGTCTGAGATTAGAGCGATAAAAAAGATCGGCATCTTTGTTGATGTCATAAAGTGAATTTTTAAAACTACTGCATAGGCCACTATTACTTATTTCAGGAGGCATCTCTAGCCCAATACTTCTAGATAAATTCTCAACAGCCTCAGGAAAGGTAGTTTTATCAAAATCAATTACAAAACTAATTGCATTTCCTCCAGCACCACAGCCAAAACAATAATAAAATTGCTTATCAGGGCTGACACTAAAGGAGGGTGTTTTTTCGTCATGAAATGGACAACAAGCAGAGTAATTTTTGCCAGATTTACGGAGATCTATACGACTACCAACGACATCTATAATATCAAGCCGATCTAAAACCTCATCAATAAAATTTTGTGGAATTCTGCCGGACATTAAAAAAATTGCCCCCTCTTTTGATAAAAAAGAATATGGAAGTAATAATAATTTTTCAGTGAAACAAGTTAACCATAAACTTTTTAATGTCGACACACAATTCTAGGGATTTTTTAAGTTAACTTATCTTTAATTATTTTGCTGACTTTTCCAGCATCTGCTCGCCCTTGTATTAATGGCCTTACTTGGCCCATCACTGTGCCCATATCCTTCATAGTTTTAGCGTTTGTTGTTTTGATAGCCTCTAAAACAATACTTAAAATTTCAGGTTCACTTAGAGCTTCAGGTAAAAATTCTTGAATTACTTTTATTTCATTAATCTCTATATCAGCAAGCTCTTGTCGCCCGGCACTAGAATATTGTTCTATAGAGTCTCTACGCTGCTTAACCATTTTGTCTAGTACTACTAAAATACGATTATCTTCTAACTCAATTCGCTCATCTACTTCAATTCTTTTAAGATCAGATAAAATAAGCCTTATAGTGCTCAATCTTTCTTTGTTTTTTGCACGCATTGCTTTTTTCATCTCTTCTTTAATTGTAATTTTTAATAATTTATTCATCTATAACTCCATGATGTAAAAAAGCGCCGACATTGCGGCGCTTACGTAACTTAGTACTAAAAGTGATCTTGCAGTTAATACATACGAACAAATTTACGATTATCTCGAGAATTCTTTTTAGCATGACGTTTTACAGCAGCAGCAGCTTTTCTTTTGCGTTCCCAGGTTGGTTTCTCATAGAATTCTTTGCTGCGAACGTCTGCCAATACTCCAGCTTTTTCGCAAGAGCGCTTGAATCGCCGAAGGGCAACATCAAAGGGCTCATTTTCTTTGATACGAACAAATGGCATATATTTTCCTGCTAAATAGTTTTAAGTTGCTCCAAAAACGAAATATGATCAATAAGAAATTCGCTTCGGACTTCAATATTCCAAGGCCGGACATTTTAAACATATACCGCTAGACTTGCAAAACTTTTCTAGAGTACCTGTAAAACTGAAAAAAATTTTGATTTATGATTACAGAAAAAACGAAAAATGGTAGCAAGTGAGGTAGTATTAGAATTACCTATTGATGGTATTTATCTTTGTCTTATATTGGCAATTAGATAGATAAAATGGAGTAAAAAAAATATGCGCATATTAGGTATCGAAACATCTTGCGATGAAACCGGCATAGCTATTTATGATGATCAATCTGGTCTTTTAGTACATGATTTGTTTAGTCAGGCAGAAGTTCACGCTGAATATGGTGGAGTAGTTCCAGAGCTAGCCTCTAGAGACCATGTAAATAAGATTTTACCATTGATAAAAAAAGTTTTACTAAGCTCTGGATCATCTTCAGGAGCAATTGATGGTTTGGCCTATACCTCAGGGCCCGGTTTAATAGGAGCTCTGATGGTCGGTGCATGCGTGGGTCGTTCTCTAGCATATGCCTGGAATATTCCTGCAATAGGTGTCCACCATATGGAAGGGCATTTATTAGCACCAATGTTAGAGGAATCACCTCCAGAATTTCCGTTTGTCGCACTTTTAGTTTCAGGTGGTCATACACAATTAGTTGAAGTAAAAAGTGTTGGTGCATACCGTATTTTAGGAGAGTCTCTTGATGATGCGGCAGGCGAAGCATTTGATAAAGCAGCAAAAATGCTTGATCTTGACTACCCTGGAGGCCCCGCAATTGCAAAGCTTGCAAAAGGCGGAGAGATTGGAAGGTTTAAGTTCCCAAGACCTATGATAGATCGCCCTGGATTAGATTTTAGTTTTTCTGGACTTAAAACTTTTACCTTAAATACTATAATTAAATATCGTGGAGAAAATGTTTTGCCTGATAATCAGACTATGGCTGATATTGCTTATGCTTTTGAAGATTCTGTAATTGAAACATTAGGAATAAAATGTCTTCGAGCGTTAAAAGCGACAGGCTTAACTAGATTAGTCGTAGCTGGTGGTGTTTCAGCAAATATTCGATTGCGAAAGAATCTTTTGAAGTTGGTAGGTGAGGCGGGTGGAGAAGTCTTCTTTTCTAGACATGAGTTCTGCACTGATAATGGAGCGATGATTGCATATGCTGGCTGCCAGCGTCTTATGGTTGGGCAATTTGATGATCTAGAATTAAATATACAACCTCGCTGGTCAATAGATGGGCTTAGGTCTTTGGATAAAGGATAAAAAATGTTAGATATTATTTACATTAAAAATTTAAAGATAGATACGATAATTGGAGTTCACGACTGGGAGCGGAATAAACGACAGATTGTCAATATAAATTTAGAGATTTCTACTAATATCTGTGAGGCAGCAAAATCAGATGATATAAAGCTTGCTATTGACTATAGCTTAGTTGCAAAACGTCTGAGGGAATTTTTACGAAACAGTGAATTTTTTTTATTAGAAACAATGGCTGAAAGAGCTGCAGAAATAGTTCTTAATGAATTCGATATAAAATGGTTAAGATTGCGTATTGGAAAGCCCGGAGCTTTGGATGATGCAGATGACGTGAGTGTTGTAATAGAGCGTGAAAAAAAATTATAAAATCGGACTAATGTATTTCGACACTCATATAGAACTTCCTCCATCGACAGTGATAGTTTGCCCAGTAATATAAGTAGAAGACATGGCTAAGAATAGGGCTGTAAGGGCAATATCCTTTATCGATCCTTTGCGTTGCAATGGTATAGTTTTTATGATTTGTTGTTTTATTCTGTTTGTCATTTGTTTGGAGTTGGTTGGCCATATAATCAGACCTGGAGCAATCCCATTCACACGTATATTGGGAGCTAACTCCTTAGCAAGCGCTTTAGTCAACATTCTGTTTCCTGCTTTAGCAATACAGTAGATGCTATAACCTTGCAGGGGCTTCAATGAGTAAATATCATTAATAGATATAATGCTACCGTTTTTCTCCAACCTAGGGGCTATAGATTGACAAAGGAAGTAAGCACCTTTGAGATTACTATTTACAAGAATATCCCAATCTTGTTCAGTTGACCCCTCAAAGGATGACGGATAAAAACTTGAAGCATTATTGATAAGTACACCTATTTTTTCACGCCACGCAAGAATACTTGCAACCATAGATCTTATTTCTAAAGTATCCCCTAATTCAGCCCTAAAAACCGCAGCTGAGTTTGTCCGAGCATTATTTAATTCTTGAGCAAGTTTTTTAGCATCATACTCAGAAGTATTATAATGAATTGCAATATCATATCCTTGTTTATGGAATGTACGAGAGATTTCTGCACCAATTCTCTGAGCTGCCCCTGTTATAACAACCACCTGATTTGGTTTTCCCATCGTTTTGATACATCCCTGTCAATTTAATGAATCAGCAATAATTTTTCTTCGGCATATATCTATTTGTTGGCCAAGCTTAACCCCTTCATAGCCCCTCGAAATTAACTTTTTATTATCTATCGCATTAATTTTGTTAAACACATTTTTTAACCAAATACCAGGCTGATAGGCTTTATGAACAATATTTCCTGTTAATTTTTCTCCTGCTTGACAACAGTATATAAATTTTTCTAAATTTTCAGCCTTCTTAAAGGCACCGATGCCATCAAGCATATTTAAGATATCTTGGGGTTTACAATCTTTATAATAGCGACAAAAATTTCGATATTTTATAAAAGCTATGGCAATCTCTTGGTAGCGATTAGGTATCTTTAGTCGGCTAAAAAGATCATTGAAAATTTGATTATCCAAATCTATTTTTGGTATATTTGACGTTATAGCGAGATTATTTTTATCTTTTAAATTGATATCACTTACTAGGACTGCAAATCGAACAGAAGCATCTGGATCTAATTTAGCTGCATAATCTAAACTTGATAAAGTTCGATCCCCAACATTAGTGTCACTATCTGGAATCGAAAGACTAAAAAGTCTGTCAATTTCCGGAAACAGTTTTGATAAAGCTTTACATTCATAAAGAACTTTAATAAAGATGCTAGGCGAGCCCTCTTTTAGAGCCTTTTCAGTTTCTGTCCAAACCCTCTCCGCACTTAAATATTTCAATTCCCCACTATCTGAAATAAGCGTCATTAAAAGCATTGTTTCATCTGCGATTTTAAATCCAAGATGGTGATAGCGAGCTGCAAATCTTGCCACACGGAGCACACGCAATGGATCTTCTATAAACGCTTCAGAGACATGACGTAATATTTTTTTTGATAGGTCGTTTTTCCCCCCATATGGGTCTATCACCTCTCCATTGGTGTTTTCAGCCATAGCATTTATGGTTATATCACGCCGTGAAAGATCAGCTTCAAGGGTTACGTCGCTATCTGTAAAAAACTCAAATCCCTTATAACCTAAACCAGATTTCCTCTCAGTTCGTGCCAACGAATATTCATCTTTAGATTTAGGGTGAAGAAATACAGGAAACTCCGAACCAACTTGAGTAAACCCTTGGTCTATCAATTCTTTTGACTTAGCTCCAACCACCACCCAATCCTCGTCTGTAAAGGGGTAATTAAGGAGCTTGTCACGGACAGCACCACCAACTTTATAGATCTTCATACCTACTTTCTCGTTAAACTCAGAGTTTAAAAACTAGATTATATACTAACAGAGAGGCAAGGGGACATGGTTGTAATCAAGCTGTTTGCTCTGAAGCTTTCCAAATAAAAAGTAGAGCAAAAAATAAAATTATTTAAATAAATTTCCTATAACTTCATCAACTTTCATTATTAGCGATATATGCAAAAAATCTACTAAGTTGTTCTGGTCCTAGTGTCACAGGGTGGGTTTTTTTAAATAATAAGCCATATTTATAGTTTCTTGGATAATTATACTGGGCTTGATTAAATATATTATATCTGGCCAGCCTTATCTTTGAACGAGTTATTAAGATTAGTTTATATAAGTTTTTAAGAATCATAATATTAACCATACTGATTATTTATACAGTATATTATCATATTCTATTTAAATAACAATTGAATGATAAACTTATTTTAATAATTTCTTTAAGAAATGCCCAGTATGGGAACCTTTTGTATTTGCAACATCTTCTGGTGTACCGACCGCAATAATTTCTCCACCACCTTCACCGCCTTCAGGGCCAAGGTCTACAATCCAGTCAGATGTTTTGATGACATCTAGATTATGTTCAATGACAACCATTGTGTTACCCTGATCTCGTAATCTATGTAAGACGGCTAGCAATTGCTGTATATCGTGAAAATGAAGTCCTGTGGTGGGCTCATCAAGTATATAAAGAGTATTTCCTGTATCTCTTTTGGATAGCTCTCTTGAAAGTTTAACTCTTTGTGCCTCGCCACCCGATAAAGTTGTTGCAGCTTGCCCTAGTTTTATATACGAGAGCCCTACATCAATTAAAGTTTGCAGCTTCTTCGCAACAGAGGGAACTGGCCCAAAAAACTCTAATGCAGCTTCTACCGTTAAATCGAGCACCTGAGATATACTTCTTCCTTTATATGTGACTTCTAGTGTCTCCCGATTATAGCGCTTACTTTTACAAACATCACAAGGAACATATACATCTGGAAGAAAATGCATCTCCACTTTTATTAAGCCATCACCTTGACATGCCTCACATCGACCACCCTTAACATTGAAGCTAAATCTACCTGGTTTATAACCTCTAGATCTTGCTTCTTGTGTTCCTGCAAATAATTCTCTTATCTGTGTAAATATTCCTGTATATGTTGCAGGGTTAGACCTAGGAGTTCTACCAATTGGACTTTGATCAATATCAACGCACTTATCATAGTGATTAATTCCTTTAACTGATAAATATTCTTCTGATTTTTTGGATGAAGCATTATTAAGTTCAGTTGCAGCAATAGGGTAAAGGGTTTCATTTATTAGGGTAGATTTACCAGATCCAGAAACGCCAGTAATACAGGTAAAAAGACCTACAGGTATTTCTAAGTCAACATTTTTTAGATTATTTCCATTTGCTCCGTTGAGAAAAATTTTTTTGTCTGTAACTGGAGTACGCTTTTTAGGAATAACTATTTTCTTTCTACCAGATAAATAGTCTCCTGTAAGGGAGCGATTTTCACTAACAATATCGTCATAAGTCCCTTTTGCAACGACTTCACCGCCATGTATTCCAGCACCTGGTCCAATATCAACAATATAGTCTGCACGTCTTATTGCTTCCTCATCATGCTCTACAACAATTACTGTATTACCGATATCCCTTAATCGAGTGAGTGTAGCTAGTAGACGTTCATTATCTCTCTGATGTAAGCCGATTGAAGGTTCATCGAGAATATACATGACCCCAACAAGACCAGCACCAATTTGACTAGCCAATCTTATACGTTGTGCTTCGCCGCCTGATAAACTTTCCGCACTTCTATTAAGGTTAAGATAGTTTAGACCTACATCCACCAAGAAATTCAAGCGATTTCTAATCTCTTTTAAGATTTTTTCTGCAATTTCTCCTCTGCTTCCATCTAGAGATAGTTTTTCATAATAATCAGCTAAGTCCCCTACAGGATAATTGCCAATTTCAGGGAGGGTTTTCCCATCAATGAAAACATGTCTCGCTGCTTTTTTCAGTCGCGCCCCCTCACAATCTGGACAATTTTGAATATTTAGATATTTTGCAAGATCTTCTCTTGAATGATTAGATTCTATCTCTTTATAACGCCTTTCCATATTTGGGATAATACCCTCAAATTCATGATTGCGATAAAAAGTGATACCTTTCTCATTAGTGTAGCTAAATTCTATGATTTCACGATTACTGCCAAACAATATTACTTGTTGGTGCTTTGGATCAAGACTTTGAAATGGACTATTAATATCGAAATTATAGTGCTTGGCGATTGATGTGAGCATATTGTAGTAAAATAGGTTTTTTCTATCCCAGCTTCTTATTGCTCCTTCCGAGATAGAGGACTCTGGAAATTGCACAATTAAGTCTACGTCAAAAAATTGCTTCACACCCAAGCCGTCACATTCCGGACAAGCTCCAGAGGGGCTATTGAAAGAGAACATTCTAGGTTCAAGTTCATCAATGCTATAATTACATATAGGGCACGCAAATAAAGCAGAGAATAGAATTTCCGACGAATTTTCATAATCATAGTTTTTTGTTTCTTTAGGCCCAACTATTGGGGATTCGTCCATTGAGCTTACAATAGCTAGGCCCTCTGAAATATTTATTGCGGTTTCAAAAGACTCTGTAAGTCTAAGTTGTATTTCAGGTTTAACTTTAAAGCGATCAATTACTATCTCTATATTATGCTTCTTATTTTTTTCTAGAACAGGTATGTCATCAAGATCTACAATTAACCCATCTATTCTGGCTCGAATAAAACCCTGTGCTCGCATATTTTGAAATATGTGTGCATGCTCTCCTTTTCTATCTCTCACAATAGGAGCTAACAGCATGAGCTTTGTATCAAATGGCAACTTAAGCACCTGATCTACCATTTGACTGATAGTCTGAGCTTTAAGTGAGATATTATGCTCTGGACATTTTGGTTCTCCTGCTCGAGCATAAAGCAAACGCAAATAATCATGTATCTCTGTAATTGTCCCTACTGTTGATCGAGGATTGTGGGACGTAGATTTTTGTTGAATTGAGATAGCAGGCGACAAACCTTCAATATGGTCTACATCCGGTTTTTCCATCATAGATAAAAATTGTCGTGCGTATGCAGACAGAGATTCCACATAGCGCCTCTGTCCTTCTGCGTAAAGGGTATCAAAAGCAAGTGACGATTTACCTGACCCAGACAAGCCAGTGATAACAATAATTTTGTCTCGTGGAAGCACAAGATCTATAGATTTTAGATTATGAGTTTTTGCGCCATGAACGGAGATATTTTTCATACTGAATATAACCTAAAATTTAACACGCAATGATGATTAAATAAGATAGATAAAGCAAGAAACATTAAGAATTTTTACCTCTATTTAGTTGTTTTTTTCTGATAATAATTTAATTGTTGTCGTTATTAAGATAACCTTTACTACTTTAGCCATTACATCGATAGGTAATGCAATCTATAATGTATTTCTTCTTGATTTATAAATAATGAGTAATAGATGAATCCTCTGGAAAGAAAAAGCCTTTTAGGTTTGGCATCTCTTTATGCTTTTCGCATGATTGGCTTATTTATGTTGCTTCCAGTCTTATCGTTATACTCAAATCAATACTCAGGAAGTAGTACAATTCTAGTAGGTGTCGCTTTAGGTATTTATGGGTTAACTCAGGGCTTATTTCAAATACCCCTCGGTTTTTTATCGGATAGATTTGGCAGAAAACCAATAATTTTTATTGGTATGATAATTTTTTTCTTCGGCAGTATATTGGCTGCAATGTCAGATTCAATGTGGGGTTTAATTGCCGGCCGAGCACTTCAGGGTGTCGGTGCGGTAGCAAGTACCATAATGGCTTTACTGTCAGATCTCACCACAGAACAGAGTCGAACAAAAGCCATGGCATTCATTGGTGCAAGCATTGGTGTCTCTTTTGCTATTTCTTTGGTTGCAGGTCCAATATTAGCTGATCTCTGGGGGCTTGCAGGTTTATTTTGGTTGACCGGGGTTCTATCTCTTTTAGGGATATCGATATTATTATTTATAGTTCCCTCCCCAACAGTTATGAAGAAAAACGCAGAATCTCAACCAGTGCCAGAAATGTTTAATAGGCTGCTAAAAAATCAAGAATTATTGAGATTGAATTATGGTATTGCAGTATTACATTTTGCTCAGATGGCTATATGGATATCAGTACCTTTAATTTTGGAGCAAGCCTTCAGTTTCAGCCGTGAAGATCACTGGATAATATACCTAGCGATCCTAGGACTTTCATTTGTCTGCATGTTACCTTTTATTTTATTGGCTGAAGCTAAGCAAAAAATTAAATTAGTTCTCGTCAGTGCAATTTTGTTATTAGCTTTGGGGGAATTTATACTTGGAGCCAGTTTGGATAATTACATTAATTTTTTATTAGGTTTATTCATCTTCTTCATGGCATTTAATTTACTGGAAGCTACATTACCATCATTAGTGAGTAAGTTAGCTCCGCCAGGTTCAAAGGGGACAGCGATCGGTATATATTCTTCTAGCCAATTTTTAGGGGCATTTCTAGGTGGTATTTCTGGGGGAATTGTTGTTCATAATTTTGGTTATTCAGCAATATTTTTGCTAGCTGGTTTCTTTACAATTATTTGGGTTTACCTCGCAGCCACAATGATGAAACCACTCCATTTAAAAACATTGACTGTTCAGCTGACATCCAAAGATGTGATAGAAGTTGAAGATTACATTTCAACTGTACCGGGGGTGTGTGACGTGGTAGTTATTGCAGAGGAAAAAATTGCATATTTTAAAATTGATATGGATCGGTTTTGTCCTGAAAGTATGGAGAAAAAAATTGGTAGAAAAACATATTTTTAATTATCTGCCAATTAATTTTCTCTCAAAATGGAATATCATCGTCGAAATTGACTGCATCATTCGGACTAGCACCCTCAACCGCTGTGGCTCCCTCTTGAATTGATTCAATGTTTGACGATTGTTGGGTTGAATTAGCACTTGTAGACGAATCTGTATATTCTGAGTTGCCACCTCGGCTATCCAACATTTGCATCTCACTTGCAACAATTTCAGTTGTGTACCGGTCTTGTCCGTCTTGTGCTTGCCATTTGCGTGTTCTTAGTGCCCCCTCCAAATAGACCTTTGATCCTTTTTTTAGATATTCTGAAGCAATTTCTGCAAGCCGATTAAAGAAAACTACTCTATGCCATTCGGTTCTTTCCTGTTGTTGCCCTGTTTGTTTATCTTTCCAAGACTCACTCGTAGCGATAGTTATATTTGTGACAGCATTTCCGTTGGGCATAAACTTACCCTCCGGATCTTTACCTAAATTACCAACCAAAATTACTTTATTTATACCACGAGCCATATTTTACCTCATTACTGATAGAGTTAAATTTAATAATTAATTTAACAGATTTGGTATTTTAATTCTATATGGTGGTTTAAGTTGATTTTTTAAAGAATGCAACATTAATGTTTTTTAAATATCAACGTTGCATTTGTTCCTCCAAAACCAAAACTATTACTCATGATATTTTTTAGATTAGCATTATCTATACGACTATCAAGGATTGGTAAATCTACAGCCTCAGGATCAAGATTATCAAGGTTTGCAGATGCACAAATAAAATCACTCTCCATCATTAATAAGCAATATATAGCTTCCTGTACTCCAGCAGCTCCAAGCCCGTGTCCAGATAGTGACTTTGTGGAACTTATCGGGGGGACATTATCACCAAAAACACTTCTAATTGCTGACAATTCTGCAAGATCTCCAACGGGTGTACTAGTTCCATGTGTATTTATATAATCAATCTTATCATTAGATGTTTCCATTGCCATTTTCATTGATCGAGATGCACCCTCACCGGAAGGTGCAACCATGTCGTAACCGTCAGATGTGGCTCCATATCCAGTAATTTCTGCGTAAATTTTAGCACCTCTTGCAACAGCATGTTCAAGCTCCTCAACTACTAAACATCCAGCGCCTACACCTGGAACAAAACCATCTCTATCTGCATCATAAGCTCTCGATGCTATACTTGGTGTATCGTTATATTTACTTGAAAGTGCTCCCATTGCGTCAAACATACCGGCCATAGACCAATGCATATCTTCTGCGCCACCAGCAAATACCGTGTCTTGTTTACCCATCTGTATCAACTCCATAGCATGCCCAATGGAATGAGCACTTGTGGCACAAGCAGACGATATTGAATAATTTACCCCCCTGATTTTGAATGGGGTAGCCAAACATGCAGATACAGTGCTAGCCATTATCTGAGTTACTCTATAAGGCCCAGCACGTTTTATTCCTCGGTCACGCATAACATCGATTGTTTCTGTAAACATTTCTCCCGAAACACCACCAGAGCCCATAACTAGCCCAGTACGGATATTTGAGACTTGGCTATCAGATAATCCGGCATCTTCAATTGCCTTTTCCATTGCAATATAACCATAAGAAGCAGAGGGCCCCATAAATCTGGAGACTTTCCTATCAATATGTTTCGTTATATCAATATCCAGTTTAGCTGCAACATTGCAACGTAAACCCATTTCTTTAAATTCTTGCTGAAAAGCGATACCTGAAGTACATTCATAAAGTGATTTAGTAACAGTTTCTTTATCATTACCTAAACAGGAAACAATCCCTATTCCAGTTATTACTACTCTTTTCATCTTGTGCCCCTGGACCATTATATAATCCGGATATTTTTATTCTCCGGAAATCTGTATGCTTTTAAATAATTATAATATAAAAGGTCAAAAGTTGTCAGTTGAATCAAATAATCCGACTCGAAGATCTTTTGCAGTATAAATTTCTCTACCATCTACTGATACAGTACCATCAGCTATGACCATTTTTAGTTTTCGTTCTACTACCCGAGATACATCAATTTTGTATGTTACAAGTTTAGCAGTAGGGAGAATTTGCCCTACGAACTTAACCTCTCCCGAACCAAGCGCTCTACCTCTGCCTTGATTACCTTTCCATGCCAAGAAGAAACCAGTTAATTGCCACATTGCATCTAAGCCTAAGCAGCCAGGCATTACAGGATCACCCTCGAAATGGCAACCAAAAAACCATAAATCTGGCTTTATGTCGAGTTCTGCAATCATCGTACCTTTTCCATACTTTCCTTCAGTCGCATGAATATGCGTTATTCTATCTACCATAAGCATATTATGACCAGGAAGCTGCGCATTTCCCTGACCAAATAGATCTCCTTTGCTACATGAGATTAACTCATTATAACTATAAGAATTTTGTGATTGTGGAATAAAAGTTGCCATTGATTACCTAACCTTTTTGTTATGTTTAATTATTTACAGAAGTTATTAGCAATTAATTTGGAATTTAATCTGATATAACTTATCAAGTCCAGAGATTCGGAACAGCAATTTAAATCGGTGAGCCTCTAAAAATCAATTAATCTAATTTAGTTTTAATGTATATTAATATCTTCTGTTGACTGAAAATTCAGCAAGTTGCAACATAGCTTGCTTTTCTTTGCTATCTGGCAAATTAACCAAACATTGTTTTGCCTGCTTGGAGTGCTCACTTGCGCATGATTTGCTGTACTTTAAACCACCAGTATCCTTGATAATGGTTAAAATATCATCTAGCCTCTCAATATTTGAATTTTTTATCGCTTCCTCAATAATAGATTTTTGTCGGCTTTCTCCATTCCTCATAGCATAAATCAACGGAAGAGTCATTTTTCCTTCTGTTAAATCATCACCAATATTCTTCCCTAAATTTTTAGAATCCCCCTCATAATCTAATACATCATCCATCAATTGATATGCCATGCCAATATGTCTTCCATAGTTACTTAAAATTTTTATATTTTTAGAATCAGCGCCAGCAATAATTGCACCTATTTTTGCAGCAACATCAAAAAGTATAGCTGTTTTTTTAAATATTACTTTTTTATAAATATCTTCAGAGATACCAGGATTCTTAGCATTGGCAAGTTGTTGAACCTCCCCCTCAGAAATAGCATTAGTAGTATCTGCAATAGCACGCATAATATCTATATTGCCAACCTTAACAAGCATTTGAAATGCGCGCGAGTACAGAAAATCTCCAACCAGTACACTGGGTGCGTTTCCAAATTTATTATTCGCAGTTGCTTTTCCTCGACGAAGATCTGAGGTATCAACAACGTCATCATGAAGCAATGTAGCTGTATGTATAAATTCGATTATAGCTGCAAGAGATAAATGACTTGATCCTTTATAGCCAGAGATTTTTGCACTTAGAATAACTAAAAGTGGCCTTAAACGTTTACCACCACCATCAATGATATATTGACCAATATTTTCAATCAGCCCCACTTCAGAGTTTAATCGATTAACGATTATACCATTAACTTTTTCAAACTCAGTTTTGACTACTTTGTGAAATGGAAGCATTACAACAACCCTAACAAATTTTTGTCAGCAAATATTATAGCTATTATATAGATATTTTATAAAAATTTATTCTTGCGATTAAAGTAGGTTTGCCTTAGAATTCACGACCTCGTAAAACCGGCCTAAAAAAATAGTTTTTTGGGCAAAAACTGGTTTTCACGAATCCGGAGAAAACCCTATGATGTACGCAGTAATAAAAAGTGGTGGTAAACAGCATCGTGTTGAGGAGGGCGAGTACCTTCGTATAGAAAAGTTAGATACTCCTACAGGTGAAAAAATTAATTTTGACAAAGTGCTTATGGTCAAGGACGGTGAAAATGTCAAAATTGGCACACCATTTTTACCGGATGTGAAAGTGACCGCGCAGATATTGACTCATGGTCGTGCTGATAAAGTGAAGATTATTAAGTTTAATCGTCGTAAACACAGCAGAAAGCAAATGGGCCACCGTCAGTGGTTTACTGAAATTAAAATTGTTAGTATTGGTTCTGACAAACCAAAAGCTGCAACTAAACCAAAAGCTGCAACTAAATCAAAAGCTGCAACTAAACCAAAAGCTGCAACTAAACCAAAAGCTGCAACTAAACCAAAAGCTGCAACTAAACCAAAAGCTGCAACTAAACCA
>NYXF01000113.1 GCA_002685455.1 Porticoccus sp.
CATACGGTCCCTTATGGAGTAAAGGGGGAGATAGAGGAGTTTATAAGTCAACAGATGGAGGTAAAACCTGGAATCAAGCTCTATTTATCGATGAACATACAGGAATAAATGAGATACATATGGACCCAGAAGATTCTAAGATCTTATATGCTGCAGCTCACCAGAGGAGAAGACATGTATTCACCTACGTTGGTGGAGGTCCTGGTTCTAGCATTTATAAATCAACCGATTCTGGTGTCTCATGGAAAAAGATAAATAAAGGCTTACCTAGTGTTGAGTTAGGTAGAATTGGTATGGATATTTCACCGGTAGATAATAATGTTTTATATGCTATTGTGGAGGCAGCTGATAGGAAAGGTGGTTTCTACATTTCTGAGGACATGGGAGAATCTTGGACGAAACAAAGTAGTAAGGTTACAAGTGGGAATTATTATCAAGAGATTTTTGCTGATCCTATTGATTTAGGTACTGTTTATCTTATGGACACTTGGATGTCAGTTACTAAGGATGGAGGAAAAACATTTAAAAATGTTGGTGAGGATTTTAAACACGTAGATAACCACTCGATGTGGATAAATCCAAATAATAACAATCATTGGTTAATAGGTTGTGATGGAGGCATATATGAAACTTTTGACGCTGCCAAGAATTGGGATTTTAAGAAAAACCTTCCCGTAACTCAATTTTATAAGGTTGCTGTTGATACTGATGTCCCTTTCTACAATATATACGGAGGAACTCAAGATAATTTCTCAATTGGTGGGCCTTCAAGGATTAATACATCTCACGGAATTACTAATCAGGACTGGTTTATTACACATGGTGGAGATGGATTTGAATCTCAAGTAGATCCTGAAAACCCGAATATTGTCTACTCTCAGTCACAATATGGCTGGTTAGTGAGATACGATAAAAAAAGTGGTGAAGAGGTTGGTATCAAACCTATTTCTAGGAAAGGTGAGTTAGGATATAAATGGAATTGGGATGCTCCCTTGGCAGTTAGTAACCATAAGTCAGGTAGGCTATACTTTGCTGCAAATAAAGTCTTTAAATCAGATAATTATGGTAATAGTTGGGATGTTATAAGTGATGATTTATCTAGGAAAATAGATAGAAATAAACTTAAGGTCTATGATAGGGTTTTGAGTATGGATGCTGTCGCAAAAAATGGATCTACATCACTCTACGGTACTATTGTTGCATTGTCTGAATCTACATTAGATGAAAACCTTTTAGTTGTTGGGACTGATGATGGACTTGTTCAAATTACTAAAGATGGCGGAAATTCTTGGATGAAAATCGATAATATACCAGGTGCTCCATATCAATCATATGTTAATTCAGTATTTACTTCTCAGCACGATAAGAATAGAATATACGTAGCATTTAATCACCATAAATATGGTGACTTCAAACCATATATCTTTATGTCTGAGGATATGGGAAATTCTTGGAAATCAATAAGTAGTAATCTTCCAACAAGAGGAAGTGTTTACGCTATTGAAGAAGATCATGTCGATTCAGGATTAATCTTTTGTGGTACTGAGTTTGGTGTATTTTTCTCTCCAGATAATGGACAAAACTGGAAACAACTCTCTAGTGGTCTTCCAACCATAGCTGTTAGAGATATTGCTATTCAGAGAGAGATGAATGACTTAGTTCTTGGAACATTTGGCAGAGGTTTCTATGTAATGGATGACTACGGTATGCTTAGAAGTATTGAAAATAAGAAAGTAGATGAAAAAGCTATGATTTTACCTATTAGAGAAGCTATAATGTGGGAAAAATCTAATCCGTTGGGTTTACCAGGAAAGTCATTCCAAGGGGATAATTTTTATGTTGGAGAAAATTTAGATCCAGTTGCTATGATAAATTATTATTATAATGAAACTCATAAGTCAATAAAGGATAGAAGGAGAGACGAAGAAAAGAAGTTAATCAAGACTAGTAAAGATGTTTCTTACCCAGATTATAATGCATTAAAAGAAGAAATGAATGAGGAAGAGCCACAGTTATTATTTACTATTAGAAATTCAGATGACTTCGTAATTAAAAAAGTATTAAAAAATCCTAGTAAGGGATTTAATAGGTTTCATTGGGATCTAAGGTATGAGATTACTAACCCAGTAAGTTTCTCATCACCTTCATTCTATAATCCATTTGCTGGAACTAGAGAAGGTACATTAGTTGAACCTGGTAATTATACTATTCAGATGGATTATTTACTTAATGGGGAGATAACAAAATTAGCAGACCCGAAGGAATTTAAAGTCTCTCTACTCGATAATACTGTGATGCCAGCTAAGGATAGAAAAGAAAAAATACAATTTCAGAGAGAAGTAGCAAAAATGCAAGGAGAAATAAGTTCGTACTCTAGTATCTTCTCAGAAATATCTAATAAAATAAAATATTTTGAAGTTGCAGTTTTAAGGTTAGAGAAGCCTATGGGAGAGATGTTGTCTGATCTTAATGAAATAAAGGAGCATTCAAGAGAGATCAGAGTTATGTTCTATGGAGATAATGTAAAAAGAAAGTTAGATATGCAGGAAATACCAACTCCTTCTTCAAGAGTTGGAATAATTGCTAGTGAGCAGAAGTACTCAACATCTTCTCCAACACAGACGCACATAAATAGCTTTAAAATAGCAAAAGAGGAGTTTGGTCCTATAAAAACTAAGGTAGACTCATTAGTTGAAAAAGTTAAGAATTTAGAAGATAAAATGAAGCTAGTAGGGGCAGCATATACTCCTGGAAGATTCGAAAACTAATTGATTTAAAATATTTAATTAAAAATTATGAGAACCAAATTCTATATAATAATTGCCTTTTTAATTCCATTTCTTTCAAATTCACAAGAAATCAGTAAGTCAATAATTTCAGATATGAAATTTAGACACGTAGGACCAGTAGGTAACAGGCTAACTTGCGTAGCTGGAGTTGCTGATCAGCCAATGGTCTACTATGTTGGTGCTGCATCTGGTGGTGTATGGAAGACCAAAGACGGGGGCCTAAACTGGTTTCCTATATTTGACGGCCAAGAAGTACATTCAATAGGTGCTGTTGCTGTTGCGCCATCAAATCCAATGGTAGTTTATGTTGGTACTGGAGAGAGTTCTATTAGATCTAATGTCTCAATTGGTGATGGAGTATATAAGTCAGTAGATGGTGGTGAGACATGGGAACATATAGGATTAAAAAATTCAGGAAGAATTTCAAGAATAATAGTTCATCCAGATGATCCTGATAAGGTATATGTAGGTGCATTAGGTCACGCATATTCACCACAGATAGACCGAGGAGTTTACGTAAGTCACGACGGAGGAGGTTCATGGCAACATACTCTTTTTATAGATCAAAATACGGGTATTTCTGATATGGTAATGGACACTGATAACCCTAGGGTATTGTTTGCAGGGGCATGGCATCTTGAGTTAAAAACATGGAAAAGAATTAGTGGAGGTCCTGGAAGTGGAGTTTTTAAGTCTACCGATGGAGGAATGACATGGGATAGATTAGAAGGTAATGGCCTACCAACAAGAGATGTAGGGAAAATAGCGTTAGCAATGACTCCAGCGGCTCCAGATAGGCTTTATGCTCTTATAGAGACGGGAGATGGCGTGCCTTATGAGGGAAAAGAAACAGATTCTGGTGAATTATGGAGATCTGAGGACAATGGAAAGACATTTAAGCTCATAAACTCAAATAGAGACCTAGGTGGTAGACAGGCATACTACACAAGAACAACTGCTTCGCCAGATAACCCGAATGAGGTCTACTTCATGAGTAACTCTTTCTTTTCAAGTATAGATGGAGGTATTTCTCTTGAAAATAGGCCCAGAGAATCCTCTCCCAACTGGGACCATCACGAGATGTGGATAGACCCCAATAATGGAGATAGAATGGCCGTAGCAGGTGATGGAGGAATATCT
Organism: Porticoccus sp.; assembly: GCA_002685455.1. The sequence continues at coordinate 3,930 of NYXF01000113.1, forward strand.
ATTTCTCATAATAGGGGAAAAACTTGGCACAGAACATTTTTACCTATTGCACAGCTCTATCACGTGACAACTGATAATAATATCCCATATAATGTTTTAACGAACAGACAGGATGGGCCATCAATGAAAGGCCCTAGCAGGACAAGAAGTGCTAATTGGTTTGGCCCGGGTATGATTCAGTCTGGAATGTGGAGGTCCATAGGTGGAGGTGAGAGTGGTTTCGCAACCGCAGATCCCAAAGATCCAGATATTATATGGTCAAGTGCATCAGGATATGGTCCGTTAGGAGGTATAGTCACAAGATATAATGAGAAAACAAATCAGTACAGACAACTAGAGGTATGGCCTGAGCTGACATCAGGAAGTTATGCCTCACTACTTAAGTATCGTTTCCAGTGGACATTTCCATTGTTAATATCTCCTCATGATAACAAAACAATCTATGTAACTAGTCAATATGTGCACAGGACAACAAATGACGGACAGACGTGGGAGGTTATTAGCCCTGATTTATCCTTAAACGACAAGGGTATGCAAGGTTTTTCAGGTGGTTTGACAGGTGACAATATAGCTGTTGAATATTCTAATGTTATATACGCTTTTGAGGAGTCTCCTGTGAAGGAAGAGCTATTCTGGGCAGGTACTAACGACGGGTTAGTTCACATAAGTCAAGATGGAGGGAAAAACTGGACAAACGTCACTAAAAATATTCCCAATTTACCAAAATTAGGTGTGGTGAGAAATATTGAGGCTTCGAGGTGGGATGCGGGAAAGGCATATCTTACTATTGAATTTCATCAGGTTGGTAATTTTGATCCACATGTGTACAAGACCGAAAATTATGGTAAATCTTGGAAAAAAATTACTGAGGGAATAAGTGGAGGTAATTTAAGTTATACAAGATGTATTAAGGAAGATCCTGTTAGAGAAGGGTTGTTATATCTAGGAACAGAGAACAAGTTATACGTCTCATTTAATGATGGTGGTAACTGGCAAGAGTTGATGTCTAACCTTCCACATACTCCTATGTACTGGATTGATATCCAGGAACATTTCAATGACCTAGTCATTGGTACATACGGTCGAGGGATATGGATCTTAGATGATTTATCTCCATTACAGCAACTAAATGAACAAGTCACAAAGAAGAGCATTCATCTATTTGATATAAAGTCATCTTACAGGTTCCAAAATGTAACAAGTACTCTACAGATGTTTCCCGAAGCGTCTACTGGTGAAGACCCTCCGAGTGGAGCATCTTTGAACTACTGGTTAGATGATGCTAAGGATGTAGAAATAGTTATTACAAACTCAGAAAACGATACTGTAAAGACAATTAGTGATAAAGGTAAAAAAGGAATTAACAGGGTATGGTGGAACTTTATGGGTGAAAAAAGTGACCCAATGGTTATGAGAACTAAACCATTATATGCTGACTGGTTCTCTATTGGTGATGATAGGGTAAGGAATGTACCTTCTTCAATTTCAATAATGCAACCTCCAGGTAAATATAATGTAAGTGTTGTTTCAGGAGAAGCGAGTTCTACCAAACAGCTTGAAGTAATAAAGGACCCCCATTCTGAAGGAACTTTAGGTGACATAAAGATGCAGAACGAGTTGATTGGAAAAATTTATAATGATTTAAATATAACAACAGAATACGTTAACACTATAGAAAGCGTCAGAAGACAGTTACTAGATTTGAAGTCAGTTCTTTCTGGAGGTAATATGAGTGATGATTTAATTGAGGAGGTAGATGGTCTTGAAAATAAATTCTTGGATTTAGAAAAGAAATTATTACAGTTAAAGATTACTGGAAAGGGTCAGGATGGAGTTAGGTACGAGAAGATGATTGGTGAAAAATTATCATATCTTGCTCAGAATGTACAAATCTCAGATTTTAGACCTGCTGATTCTTATTATGAGGTATACGAGCTTCTTCACAAAAGACTTGAAGAGGTAGGTGTTCAATTAGAGACATTAGTTAGTAATGACCTTAATGAGTTCGTTAAGAAGATGAATACTAAGGGTATAAACACTATTGTATTAAAGTAGTTTGTTAAACCCTAAAATCAATAATTACCTATGCTTAAGAAGCATGTTATTGAATATATCTTATCTGTTTTAAGGAGTAATACAGACCTCTTAGAAAATGAATTAAAATCTATTAATGAGGAAAAGAATAGTATTTCTAAAAGTAGTGCAGGAGATAAGCATGAGACAAGTAGGGCTCTAATGCAGTCTGAGTTTGATAAAATAAATAATAACTACCAATCTCAACTAAATCACTTAAAAGTAATAGAGTCATTGGATATGAGTGATAAACCTAAAATTGGGTTGGGATCACTTGTTGAAACAGATAGTTCTATTTTATTTATTGGAATAGGACTTGGTATCCACCAGATAGGTAATAAAAAGGTTATGATAGTATCAAAGGCCTCTCCAATTGGAAAGCAACTTGAGGGTAAAAAAGAAGGTGATTATATATTATTAAATAACAATAAGGAAAAGATAATCAGAATTTCTTAGTCTGTTTATTCTACTATAAATACTGCTTTCGCAACACCGTGCGTATCTGTTCCTTCTAGATGTATTAATTCTCCATTAACCCACATCGCAGGCACTTGAGTCTGAGTTTCTGTAGCGACATCACCAGCAACAACTACGAAACCAGTATTTGCTGCTACGTCATATGCTGTGCTAACCCACATATCGTTAAATATTCCACCAAGAAGATCTACTTTCGTTCCATCGTGCCAATAATGAGCGTAAGATCCTCCAGTACCAGGGATATCATTACCATCATCATCAACTTCACCTATCCAATCAATCTTTCCGGCAACATAAACTCCCGTTGAATTTACAAAACCCCCATAGCTTTCGCCTCCATAAATTCCTTTTTGCCATCCTCCACCATTTGGTAAGTCTGTTCTATTCCCGTTCGTTTTCCAAAATGATGCTTTAGGGAGATACCCTAGCATATTATTAGGTGCCATACTCATTCCGAAATAATACATTGATCCATTGTATATTTTTACGTCTTGAACCTCACCATCTCCTCCAGATGGTCTACTCAAATTAGTTCTTGCTCCATTTTTCCAAAAAGCAGGAATAATGAAGTGGTGATTATTCATATAGTATCCCCCAACAAATACATTTCCATTATCTTTAACAGCTATGCCATACCCAGATGAGTCTCCACCTGATAATTTATTTTTTTTTGTATTTTTCCAGTAAGCAGCTCCGTTATCTCTTCCAGCTGTATACACATCACCTTCGTGTACAGCTATTGCATACGCTTCTGCATTACCAGTTCCCTCAAGCTCAAACTGTTCGTCATCAACCCAATAAGAAGCATTTCCACCAAAATTGTATCCAACTGCGTATACCTTACCGTCACTAACGACTATGTCAGAAATTTCACCTTCTCCAAGATCGAATCTTTTTCCGTTTTTCCAGTAACATGCGATTTGTTGACCTGATGAGTTGTTGTAATATCCACCAACATATACATCTTTTCCTGGAACAGGCTCTGTACCAGCACTGACTGAGTCACCTTCTTCACCACAACTGATAACAACAAAAATTGATAAAAAGAATAATAGGAACTTTTTCATAAATATGTTTTTTACGAAACTATATAAAATCGATAAATTTTTATAAGAAAACACTTCAAAATAATTTAGCTATTTACTAATTATGTTGAGTATTTTTAATTTAATGAAAAGATTATCTTTTTTTTTAATTCTTTTACAATATGTGTCCTGCCAAAGTATATCTAAAAAAAACAACATGAATCAGTTAAAGATTAGTAAAGAGATATTTGGAAAAACCAAGGAGAATACTATTATCCATAAATTTATCTTAACTAACAAGAACGGTATGGAGGTTAGTGTAATTAATTTTGGGGGTATCATAACATCTCTAAAGTCAAGAGATAGCAAAGGTAATTACGAAGATGTAGTACTAGGATTTGATAACTTATCTCAATATGAAGATGAGAGTCCATACTTTGGTGCGATAATAGGTAGGTATGGTAATAGAATTGCAGAGGGAAAGTTTACACTTGACGGAAAAACTTATAATCTAGCAGTAAATAACGATATAAATCATTTACATGGTGGTCTAAAAGGATTTGATAAGGTTGTCTGGGACCCTTCCCAAGAAGTTAAAGATTCCATGGCTTCTCTAATCTTAAAATATAAAAGTGAAGATATGGAAGAAGGATATCCAGGCAATCTTAAGGTTAAGGTGACATACTCTCTTGATAACAATGATGAGTTGAGTGTGAGATATGAAGCTGAGACTGATAAGAAAACAATTATTAACCTTACTCAACACTCATATTTTAACTTATCTGGTGATTTCAGTAAAGATATTTTAGATCATGAGGTTACTATAGAGGCAGATTCTTTTCTTCCTGTAGGCTCCACATTAATTCCAACTGGAGAGATAAGAAGTGTAAAGGGAACACCTTTTGATTTCAGGTACTCAAAAACTATTGGTGAGGATATTAACATATCTAATAAACAATTATCATATGGAAATGGATACGACCACTGTTGGGTGCTGAATAATCAAGATGTTGGCCTCAGGACTGTTGCATCTGCCTACCATCCTAAGAGTGGGAGGTTAGTAGAAGTATATTCTGACCAGCCAGGAATTCAATTTTATTCTGGAAATTTTTTAGATGGAAAACTTAAATCTAAACAAGATGGTAGCTATGGTTTCAGGTCTGGCCTGTGTCTGGAAACTCAACATTACCCTAACTCCCCAAATGAAAAGAACTTCCCATCTGTAACATTAAATCCTGGAGAAAAATATACAACTCAAACAGTTTTTAAATTTGGATATAAATAAATTGAACTTTTGATGTTTTTAATTCTTGATTTTATAATTTTAAGACTCTAAATAAAAAAATAAATGAAATTATTAAGGATTCATCCAGATTATATCGGAGCGACACTCAGTTCACTTTGCATGTTACATTGCTTTCTAACTCCTATACTATTTATAACCCAGGCTCATATGTCTACAGCTCCTGGATGGTGGCAACCACTTAATTTTGTATTCCTTTTGCTTTCTTTTTTAGCAATCAATAGATCTATTAAGAACTCATCTAATCAATTGATAAAAGTTCTTTTTTATATATTCTGGAGCATACTTGCATTCTTACTGATTAGTGAAGAGTTTGAGATATTACATCTCCCTGAAGTAATAACTTATGCTACTGGTTTCAGCTTAGCTTTCTTGCATATTTACAATAAGAAATATTGTCAGTGTGAAGACGAGGAATGCTGTGTAGAAAATAAAAATTGATTCATAGCAATTCTGTTTTAAATCTTTTCATTATTAATTTATCTTAAATTATCTATCTTGAAGATATGGTAAACTTACCTTTACATGAATAAATAATTTAAGCCAAATTACAATATGAATACCCTGAACCTCTTAGTATCTATCTTTATATCAAGTTTTTTATTATCTCCTAAAATTAGCAATAGCTTCTCTGATAATTATGAATTGATTTCAGTATCTGTGCTGGAAAAGACCGCAAAAGGATATGTCTACCATGACAAAAATGAAAACCAGGTAATGGATGAAGGTGAGGAGGGTATAGAAGGAGTTTATGTCTCAAATGGGGTAGATATTGTTGAGACAGATAAAAATGGTAGGTATAAAATATCGGTTTCTGAAGATGCTATAATTTTTGTTATTAAACCCAGAGACTGGATGACTCCCGTAAATGAATTAAACCTCCCTCAGTTCTATTACATCCACAAGCCAGGTGGTTCGCCAGATAACTTTGTTTTTAAGGGAGTACATCCTACAGGTTCACTTCCCAGCAATATAAATTTCCCATTATATTCTGAGTCAGGTAAGTCTAAGTTTAAGATGATTGTTTTTGGTGACCCGCAACCGTATGACCTTGAGCAGGTTGATTTTTTTTCTGAAAATATAGTATCTGAGTTAGTTGGTGTTAAGGGTGTTGAGTTTGGTATGACTATGGGTGATATAGTTGGAGATAACCTCGACCTATTGGTCCCAATGAATCAGGCAGTATCAAAGATTGGTATACCATGGTATAATGTATTAGGTAATCACGATGTCAACTTTCAAGCTGACAGAGATGAGCTCTCCGACGAAACATTTGAGAGGGTATATGGGCCTCCAAATTACGCTTTTGTGTATGGAGATGTTCACTTTATAGTTGTGGATAATGTCATAATGAATGACCCTGTTGGAGACAGAGGATATGTAGGTGGACTTAGGCCAGATCAAATAGAATTTGTTAGAAATTACCTGAGTCTAGTATCAAAAAACGAACTGATAGTACTTAACATGCACATACCCTTAGTACAGCACGAGAGGTTTAGGGAAAGTGATCAGAAGGACTTATTTGGTCTGCTTAGCGAGTTCCCAAATACACTATCTATATCGGCACACTCACATACACAGAATAATACCTTTTTTCATCAGGAGTCATCTCACTGGGAAGGAGAGGTCCCACACCACCACTTTAACGTAGGAACAACATCAGGTAATTGGTGGAATGGGGTAAGGGACGAAAACGATATACCTCTTAACATGATGAGAGACGGGACACCTAACGGCTACTCTTACATAAGTTTTAATGGTACCCAGTACATAATTGACTGGAAAGTTTCTGGGAAACCCGAAGACTATAAAATGAATATCCATACTGCCAGAGGTATTCATGAAGATGCAAGCTCGACTTCACTCGTAACTGTAAACTTTTTTAATGGTAGTGAACAGTCTGAACTTAGTTTTAGAGTTCTAGGGGAGACAGAGTGGAAGAAGATGAGTAAGGTCAGTAAACAAGATCCTTTCTACTCCTTGATTTATGAGCGTTATAAAAATTTTGACTCATTAAATTTTAAAGAGTTATGGAAAAATAATCCTGATCTAAAAGATGATCCTTACCCACTTATAGAGAGGATGTATGAGGCAAACAACTCAACTCACCTCTGGCAGAGTGAGCTAGGAAAAAAATTATCAGAAGGAATCCATATCATTGAGGTAAAGGCTGTAGATAGGTACGAGAGGGTCTTTACAGATTACCATTCAGTTCGTATAACACGATAATCATTTGAATATCATATATTTCACTTTTTACTTATCTTACACTATATGAAAAATTATTTCTTAATACTTATTTCTTTATTATTTATAATTTCCTTTTCTTCATTTTGTCAAAATAATTTTGAAAATGGTGTTTCTCCAACAACATATAGATTTTTTACAAACAAAAAATTTAGTGGATATAATAAAATCACCTATATAACAGAAGGTTTAGATGGATTAAATTATTTTGGGTCTAGACTTATTGATGAAAATGAGGACGGTTTGGTTGATATAACCATGAGAGTTAAAGAGCATCTTGAAGGTGACTGGGATTTACCATCTTCTAATCCAAGAAACCGAATAGAACTTCAGATTAATAATGATTTTTCTTCCAACCTGTCTGTAAAGGATCAGTTAGTTTTCTTTGATAAAAATATTTTCTTTGGTGAGTATTCTGATAAGAAATTTTTTTATGGTTTTTCTGCCATTGACCCTACATTCAAAAATCAAATAGGGATAAATGATTGGAAATCATACTTTGAAAAGTATAATGTTTTTGAAGGTGATGATTATTATTATGATGATTTCACTATTGAATGGATTCCGCGGATACTATCACTAGAAAATGGTGAGATAAATGATGTTACCTCCGATAATTTAATATGGTCTTCTGAATTAATTAATTCAAATGCAAAGTATGTATGGGATCAGTTTGTATGTAGAGGAGATTTTGATAATGATGGTGACATTGACATTCTTACTTCAGGGATTCAAAACAATGTGAATAATCCAAATAATTCAAATTTGTCTAATTACAATAGACATCAATTTTATATTTATGAAAATATAGGCGATGGTAAGTTAAAGGCCAGTATTTTAGATTTCCTAGATTTTCCTGAAAATCAAAATAGTGATGAAAGGTTAGCGTGGTCACTACAAGAAGAAGCTTACTCGATTTCTGATAATTTTGATAATGATCCAAATGTTGAGGCACTAATTGAGCTACATTTTCTTCTTGATAAACATGTTCATAGTGGACCTATGAGTTACAGTGAGAAAGGAATGGGTAAGCAAGTAGG
>NYXF01000088.1 GCA_002685455.1 Porticoccus sp.
GGCTTTAAATATTGTTTCAATTTGATGATGAGCATTATGTCCTCGAATATTATCAATGTGCAGTGAGACCCCGGCATGGTTAACAAAACCCTGAAAAAATTCATATGTTAGATCTACGTCAAAATCTCCCACCTTCGGACGGCAAAAATCTACAAACATTTCTAGACCTGGTCGTCCTGAAAAGTCTACAACAACCCTTGATAAAGCTTCGTCTAATGGAACATAAGCATGTCCATAACGCCGAATACCTCTTTTGTCGCCTAACGCATCTTTAAATGCTTGACCAATAGTTATTCCTACATCCTCAACAGTATGATGATCATCAATCTCTGTATCACCATTTGCCTTTACAGTAATATCAATTAAACCATGTCGTGAAATTTGGTCTAACATATGGTCCAAGAAGGGCACTCCCGTTTCAAAATTAGCTTTACCTGTACCATCAAGGTTTATTTCAACAGCAATCTGAGTTTCAAGTGTGTCACGACTTACTTTGGCTTTCCGTTCTACCATAGGTTTTTTCTCCATATGCTGACCCTTTGACTTTATCGAGCGGTTTTAAAAATTAAGCCCGGTAGCAAGAATAATATCCTGAGATATTATGATCACACATACAGGCGATTAAGTCAGCAATATTATAAGGCTAACAAATGACTTCCAACGAAATAAGGCATTATTTGTTTGATTTTTCAGTGCGAAAAACCTGTATACATTTATAAAATCTCTAATTTTTCTAATAAAAATATAAATTTTTTGAAAAGTCTAATAAAATCGCATATTGAAATCGATAATTAGATTATATTAATCTTCATGGGACTGGCTTTTTCTTGGATTAATTTAAAGATAATTACTTACAGGGGTATTTACGTTGAAACTTCTCAGGATCTTTATCTGGCTCTTAGGTATATTAATTTTGGGTGCTGTGATGGCTGGCTCATTTTTTATTTATGAGATGAATCCAAATGACTATAAGCCACAAATTACTGAGCTTGCTAAAGATAGGGATATTAATTTGGTAATAGATGGTGATCTTAGTTGGTCATTTTTTCCAAGCTTATCAGTCAGAACTGCTGATGTGTCAATGTCAGGAATGGATATTCCAAGTATTAGATTTGATGAAGCCAATTTCAGTCTTGATTGGTTGGCTATATTGGGGAAAACAATTCGTCTAAAAGCTGTAACAGTAAAAAATGCAAATATAGTTATTAAAGCAACCGAGGAGCAAGATAATAATCCTAGTGATCCCCCACTAATAGCTGAAGAGAAATTAAATAATTTCGATTCACTAGATCTTCCTTTTGAGTTGGATATTGCAAATTTAAATGTTAAAAATTCTAAGCTGACTATGATAGATGTAAATCAAAAATCAATAGAACTTGATGAAATCAATTTTTCCGGTAGGGATATTAATATAGACGACAATATTTTTTCTGCAACAATTAGTCTTTCAGGCTTGCTTAAAATGGATGGCGTCACTGATTTACCAACCAAAGTGGATCTTGATGCTGAATACGATATTAATAACCATCACGTTGAACTTAAAACCTTCAGTAGCGATATTGGTTCAACTAAATTAGAGGGTAATCTAATAGCAAATGATTTACGAGGCAAGGCTACTGTAGGAGGAAGCATATCGGTGATAAATAATAGTATGCATGAGTTACCTTTTGAAAATATCCCCGAAGAGTTGAAAAAATTTGCAATACAGATGAATTTCTCCTTGTCTAAAAAATCTATAGCTATAAACAATATAACTAGCTCACTTAATGATTTTATTTTGACTGGAGATGCTTCACTGAAACTCGAGGGTCAACGTGAACTAAAAATTAGTCTTACTGGCTCCAACCTTAATTTTCCAACATCCATTACAAAAAATAGTGTAACTGAAATTAAAAATACAAGAATTAATGAGAAAAACCAAGATCAAGCTATATTTTTGGCACCGATATTAACTCCACTCTCATATCTCCATGGGGGCAAAGGCCATATTGAAATTAATCTCGATAGCCTCACTTTTGATCAAATAAAAGTAAAAAATATTCATCTTAATTTATTTTCAAACAAGGAGATTATAGAGATAGCAGATCTATCTGGTGAAATTTTTCATGGAACGTTTAAATTAAATTCACGTATTAATACAAGTGATAGTAATAGCATAATATTTACACACAAATTCACAGACTTGGACATAAAAAATATACTAATTTATCTTAGTGATTATTCAGATATTGAAGGACTTTTCACTGCAGATTTTAATGGTATTAGTCGAGGTGTTACCAAAAACGAACTAATAGAAAATATGAATGCAAGCGGTAATATAAATGCAAAAAATTTGAAGTTTAATAAATTTAATTTTGAGAAGAGCTATTGTGATATGGCAGCTATAATAGAAAAACGTTCATTTTCTGAGTTTAAGTGGCCTAATTATACTGAAGTAAGGAATTTTGAATCGAAATTTTTGCTAAAAAAACAGATTGTCACTATTCCAAATTTTACTAGTGGAATAGGTAACTTATCTGTTAGGGGAGATGGTAATGTAAATTTGAGTGATCAGTCTTATAATTTTGTTTTAAAAGCTAAATTAGATGGTGAAAAAACTTCTAAAAATGGATGTCCAATAAAGAGTAAAAGTATAAGGAATAAAGATATGCCTTTACGCTGCAAAGGGTCTTTTGATGATGGAAGTGTTCTTTGTTTGCCAGACAAAGAATTTATCAATCATATACTCAAGAAAAAAATAAAAGAAAAGTTATTTGATAATTTGCTTAATTCTAAGCTATCCGAATCTATAGGAAATCAGTCTGGGGACGATGTCGAGACAAAACCTAAAGATATCAAAGAGCAGGTCATAGATGGTTTATTGAAAGGTATATTTAAGTAGTGACGAGCAGCGAACTAAAAAAAATATCTATTTCTCAATCAGATACTTTTTCGATTAAATTATTACAATGGTTTGATTTGTTTGGTCGTAAAGATTTACCATGGCAAAAAAATCCCTCAGCTTATTCCGTATGGGTTTCTGAAATAATGTTGCAGCAAACACAAGTAAGTACTGTCATACCATACTATAATCGTTTTATGGAAACTTTCCCAAATCTAGAAATTCTCACTCAAGCTAACGAGGATTTAGTGCTTCATCATTGGAGCGGACTTGGTTATTACGCTCGCGCCAGAAATTTATATAAAACAGCAAAAATTATTAAAAATAACTTCCAAGGTATATTTCCAAATACATTGGAGAGCTTAGAAAGTTTGCCTGGAATAGGCAGGTCAACCGCAGGTGCTATATGCGCAATCGCTTATAAAAAAAACGAATCTATATTAGATGGTAATGTCAAAAGAGTGTTTGCAAGACACGAGGCCATTGATGGTTGGACTGGACACAGTAGAACAATGAAGTTGTTATGGAAGGTAGCCAAAAATTATACTCCGACTGTAAGAATCGCAGATTACACACAAGCAATTATGGATTTAGGCGCTACTCTTTGTACTCGATCAAAACCAAAATGTTATAAATGCCCTGTTAGTTATAACTGCAGGAGTTTTATCGCGGGAAACCCTGAAAATTATCCGAAAAAAAAACCTAATAAGACAATACCCTCTAAATCTGTTTATTTTTTAATTATAGTTAATTCAGACGGTAAATTTTTGATGAAAAAACGTCCAATAAGCAAACTATGGGGTGGTCTTTGGGCATTTCCAGAATGTGATGATATTAAAGAGATTTCTAATTCTTGCGATGAGGTTGGGCAGTCTTCTAAAACATGGACAATACTTCCATCTAATCGCCATTCTTTTAGTCATTACCACTTAGATTATACGCCAGTCATGATAGAATTATCGACAGAGAGCAAGGAATTAAATAGAAAAGACATCCTTTGGTATGATTTCAATAAACCGCAAGAAATTGGTATGCCAAAGCCGGTAATCGATCTATTGGTTAAAATAAAAAAAAGGTAACAGCATATGGTGCGTAAAGTGGTCTGTAAAAAAATGGGGGAAGAGTTAGAAGGGTTGGATAACCCACCTTTTCCCGGCCCAAAGGGGATTGAAATTTTTGAGAATATTTCAAAGAAAGCGTGGAATAATTGGCTTGAGCATCAAACTCGAATAATTAATGAAAAACATTTAAATATGATGGATATTTCAGCGAGGACTTATATAAGCGAGCAGAGAGAGAAGTTCTTTTCTGGCAAAGAAATAGATCAGGTCGAAGGCTATGTACCACCTAAAATATAATTTTAACCACTATAGTGTTGACGATATAAAGATGAGAAGGTTTAATACCCGGCAGTTTTGACTGTGCGCACAATAGATTTATGCCCAGATAGCTCAGTTGGTAGAGCAGAGGATTGAAAATCCTCGTGTCGGTGGTTCGATTCCACCTCTGGGCACCAATTTGATTTATATACCTCTGGCTAAAGCCTTATAAGAACACCGAGAATAATAAAAGATGCATTTAGTGAACAAAAAGGAGAAAAAAAGAAATGAGAATATTAATCACAATCTTTCTTTTTGCTTCCTCTTTAAGCTATGCTGAGCAGCACTTCTTGACACCGCAGGATGTGCTTATAGGATTCCCATTCTGTACTATATCCTCTTCTTATAGCCAAAAATGTAAGAATATGACAGATGAGGAGCAAGCTGATTTTACCCCATCAATGATAGATGAAATAACAGGTATAGAAAAAGCTGCTAATACACTTCATGTAACTACAGACGACTGGGTTTATAGTTTTTCTATCAGTAATTCTGGTAGTAATAAAGCTATCTTAAGATTCACTGATGATGCAAAGCTTAATACTTATCTTTCTAGTACAAAGTTTGATGTGCAATGGAGCAAAGAAAAAAAGAACTGGTTTATGTTAGGTGAGATTACTGACTACAGCAGCGGCATTTCAGAGGACAAGGGAAAGTATATTTCTTATCCTGATCCGATACCATTCCATTTGAAAAACTAGATATGAGAAATCTTTTTCCGCTTAAATATACACTAATATATATTTTATTAGTTCCATTTGTTAACTGGACTTTTAGTTGGGCGGTAATATGGCAAATTTTACCGGGTTGGGCTTTTAATCCGGTTACAATTGTGACTGGTTTAATTCTGGTGTTTCGTGACTTTTCTCAGCGTGAGATAGGCCATAAAGTCCTTGTAGCTATGTTTGTTGGCTTGTGCCTTACCTATTTGACAACTGGTGCGGATCTAGCTTTTGCCAGTGGGTTGGCTTTCATAGTCGCTGAACTAGTCGACTGGGCACTTTATACTTTTTCAGAATTGCGCTTATCATCGCGAGTTTTGTTGTCATCAGCTTTGGCTGCGCCAATTGATACCAGCATTTTTTTATTCATGGCAGAAAGTTTAGTGCCTGGAGTATTCACTACACCAAATATCACGATGTCCATCATAGGTAAGCTTTCAGGTGCTTTTATTGTGTTCTTAATGCTACGAGGACACAAACTTTGAGTAAAAAATTTTCTTTTGAGTAAGGTTTTATTTCAATAAGTACTATATTTCATTTGTGCTTAAGTTATCTCGAATGTGTAAACTGGATAAATAAAGTGTTGATAAAGGTTTTTTGAAACTTGGTTTTTTTAAATACGAAACTCCTCCAGTATTAATCTCGAGACATATTCTAATGCTCTCTCATGAGTAGCTTCCAGCTTTAAGCGTGGAGCAACACCAGCTTCAAAAGCCTCTCTCCATCTAAGTATACATAAGCACCACTTATCTCCAGCTTTCAGTCCAGGAAAATTATATTCAGGTATTGGTGTAGTGAGATCGTTGCCTTTTGATTTAGTGTAATTTAGAAATTCATCTGTAATTAGAGCGCAAGCTATATGTGTCCCACGGTCAGTATTGTTTAAACTACAATAACCATCTCTCATGAATCCAGTTAATGGGTTATAACAACATGGCTCTAAGTCTGTACCTAAAACATTCTTTTCTTTAATTTTTTTCATTTTAAGTCTTTTGAAAATAAAATAGTTTTTCAGGTAAACAATTAATATAGCTATAGAGCTGCATAAATATCTTAAGACTGTTCACGACAACCAGTTTAAAAGCTCGATAGCTTTAAAGTTGAGTAATTTATAAATATTTAGATCATCAGCACCAAAAGTAATGAGAGCAAAAAAAATAATAAAAATTAGATTTAAGAGCCAAAAAAGTTTAAGCATTAGACTTTTTACCATTCTTGGATAAATAAACTAAAAAGTTGATCTGATTTCATTTTTTCAATTTCTGGCATATTACTATGAATTATTTCAACAATCTTCATAGCCTCTTTATTGCCCTGACTGTCTGCAAGTCTGTAATACAAGTATGCCATCGTACCTTTTTTTTCATCATGAAGAACATCCTCCCCTTTAAAAAATAAATCCCCAAGAAGAAGACTGGCTTTCCCGTGACCCCGTTTGCTTGCTTTTTGATACCATTCAACTGCTTCTTTATGATCTTTTTGTACGCCGGAACCAGTTTGATATGAAACTCCTATATTAAACATACCATCTATATTCCCTTGCTTCGCCGCTTCTAAAAACCAAGCATTAGCTTTCGATAAGTCTTTGTTTATTCCATCGCCGTTAGCGAATCGCATCCCTAGCTCCATTTGACTGCTAACATCACCTGATTCTGCTCGCTCTCTACACTCTTCAAAATTTGAGCATACCGTATCTGAAAGGGTATGCGAGATAACCCCATAAAGTAAAAAGAAATAAAGTATTTTTAGTTTCATGTTAATTTTTCTATGACTCTCAATTTATTGTTTATACAAACAGTTATAATATCAAAAATTAATAGTAATTGTGCTGGACATTAGAACTTTGATTTATGAGTATTGAAAAATGGAAAAAATTATTAAAACTATAACTCTTAAAAATGGCGATAAATACATTGGAGAGATAAAAGATGATCAAATGAACGGTCAGGGTACTCTATATTCTAATAATATATCCTATGAAGGTGGATTTAAAAAAGGAAAATTTCATGGCGAGGGAATTCTGAAGAACCCGATTATTGGTAAGTATTCGGGTCAATTTATTAATGGCCATGCATGTGGTCAAGGAGTAATGACTTACAACATCGGACACATATATTACGGACAATGGAAAAATGACATGAAACATGGTGACGGAATCTATACAGATGATACTGGCACTAAATATGAGGGTCAGTGGCAGAATGATAAGAAGCATGGAGAAGGAATTTTAGTTTTTAGTGATGGCACTAAATATTCTGGAAATTGGGTTGATGGAAAAAAACAAGGAAAAGGTTCATATAATTATCCTGATGGTTCTGCCTATGTTGGAGAGTTTATTGATGGCGTTTATCACGGATATGGAGTCTACACTTACCCTAATGGCAGTAAATATTCTGGTGATTATAAATTTGGTAAGGCAAATGGACAGGGCGTACTTACTAAGCCTGGTATTGGAGAATATGTCGGAGAATTTATGGATGATAAAGAGCATGGAAAAGGAACTTTTATTGATATAAATGGTAAAAAATACGCATGTGAATGGAGAGAGGGTTCAAGAAGAGAGGATAAATGATGTATAAGCTTGCTATTTTAGTATTAGCTTTGGGTTTTACGCTTAATTTATTTGGAGCTCAAATCTCTGACGAACGAGACCCAGAGGATTTTTCACTAAAGAAAAATAATAATGCTTTAGATCACACTATATCTGGATACTTAAAACAAACGCGTCAACCTGTAATTGCAGATAATTGGATGGTTGTTACAGCAAACGCCCAAGCTTCAAAAGCGGCAGCAAAAATATTAGAAAGAGGTGGAACTGCTGTGGATGGAATGATTGTGGCACAACTTATACTTGGTTTAGTTGAACCGGAATCTTCAGGCTTGGGTGGCGGTGCATTCCTTTTGTATTATGATCACGATAATAAAAAACTTACCTCTCTCGATGGAAGAGAAACAGCACCATTAAAATCAACAACTGATATGTTTCTCAATAAAGAGGGGAATCCAATTAAATTTATGGATGCTGCTCTAGGGGGCATGTCTGTTGGTGTGCCAGGAACTCCTGCACTACTTCAGCAGGCCTATTTAAGATGGGGCAAACTTGAATGGACCTCATTATTCAAAGAGGCAATCTCTCTAGCTGATAATGGATTTTTTGTCTCGAAAAAATTAAGCTCCTCAGTTCACAAGCATTACAGCTCGATATCAAAAATAAAGAGAACTAAGGATTACTTCATTCCTGGGGGGCATAAAATTGAAGCTGGACAGGTGCATATAAATAAAGCTTATGCCAATACGTTAAATAAATTCTCTAAACATGGATCTAGCATTTTTTATTCAGGTGAAATTGCAGATGATATAGTCAAAACAGTGAACAAAAGTTTGAACAATGGATTCCTTACAAAAAAAGATTTATTGCTATATGAGGTAAAAGAAAGAAAACCAGTTTGCTCATCTTATCGAGATTACCAAGTTTGCGGAATGGGACCACCGTCATCTGGTGCTATAACGATTAATCAAATATTAGGGATGGTTGAAAATTTTCCCATTGCACAGCTTGGCTCAACGAATGCAGAAGCATGGAGAATTATCGGGGATGCCACTAGGTTAGCCTTTGCTGACCGCTCATTATATTTGGCAGACAGCGATTTTGTTTTCGTCCCTGTTGAAGGTCTCTTAGATAAGAAATACCTTAAAGATCGCAGCAAACATTTAGAAACTAAATACAAAATTCCAATAGTTGAACCAGGCTCGCCTAGCACAAAAATTTCACTTAACTATTTTCCAGATGTATCGGTTGAGCAACCATCGACCTCTCACATATCTATTATTGATAAATATGGTAATGCTTTATCAATGACAACAACAATAGAGAGTTCTTTTGGTTCAAGCTTGATGACAAAAAGCGGATTTTTATTAAATAATGAATTGACGGACTTTTCATTTATAAGCTTTGCAAATGGAAAGGTTGTTGCTAATAGAATAGAGCCCAGAAAGAGACCTCGATCATCAATGTCTCCAACCATAATTTTCAAAGAACAAAGACCCGTATATATCCTTGGCAGTCCTGGGGGCAGCAATATAATTGGTTATGTCCTAAATGCTATCATCGGTCTTATAGATTGGAATATGAACGCGCAGCAAGCAGCCTCTATAGCACACGCA
>NYXF01000089.1 GCA_002685455.1 Porticoccus sp.
GTCAATTTAGGTATACAAGATGCATTAGCTTTAACTGAAGAAATAGAGCATGCTTTATCCAGAGGCTTATCGCCCGGAGATGAATTTGAATTACGTCGCTACCAGAGAAAAAGGAAGCCTCACAACCTAGCTATGATAACTATTATAAACGGTTTAAAAATGTTGTTTGAGGAAAAATCACTTCCCATAAGGGCACTCCGTAATGATGGAATGACTGCACTTAACAGAATCGGCTTTATAAAAAATAAAATAGTGCGTGAGGCTATGGGAATTATTTAAAATTAAAATCTAATTTTAAATATTAACCTTATGCTTCAGTTTGAAGATAATCAGAGTTAAGATATCTCGTAAAGTTAATCCCGAATTTGTACATAAACTCAAAGGTGAAAAGAGGAAACTTTCATGAATATAGATCCGTCTAAATTGAAGTATGCTGCCAGCCATGAATGGACCAAGGATGAGGGCGATGGTACTGCAACAGTCGGTATAAGCGATCATGCACAGGAAAGTCTTGGCGACGTAGTATATGTCGAATTACCAGAACCAGGGTTAATGCTAACCGCAGGTGATGAGGCGGGTGTCGTTGAGTCTGTCAAAGCTGCATCTGATATTTATTCGCCTGTTTCAGGGGAAATAATAGCAATAAATGAAAAGCTCGAGGAGGAACCAGAAGTTATAAATGATTCCCCATATGATGATGGTTGGATGTTTAGAGTAAGAATGTCTGACCTAGGCGAGCTCGAGAATTTAATGAGCGTTGATGAATATATATCTACATCAACGGAAGACTAACATTAAATATTTAGGGATTTTAATATAAAATGGATTTTAATAAGAGAATAGAAGAAATAAAATTATTAAATCAATTTAATTTGAACTCAAAGTCTTACGGTATAAAGATACATCAAAGTGAAGCTTCTAAAGAAACAATTTATGCTGCAGCTAGATTACACGAAAAGGGTTTAACAGATCATCGCGATGGTGGTTATCTAACAGATTTAGGAATTGAAGCTGCAAGACATGCTCAAATACTTCTTCAAATTTTAGAGAATAACTAAACAAAAATATAATTTATTTTTTAAAATTCGTCTCGGAAATTATTAGACTAGCCATTCATGATCTCAGCAGCCTCTTTAGCAAAATAAGAAAAAATTCCGTCTGCACCAGCTCTTTTGAAACATAATAGAGATTCTAGAATTACTTGATCTCGGTTGAGCCATCCGTTTTCAAATGCAGCAACATGCATTGCATACTCCCCACTAACCTGATATGCGAATGTCGGTACTTTAAATTCCTCCTTAACCCTTCGTAATACATCCAAGTAGGGCATCCCTGGCTTAATCATAATCATGTCAGCACCTTCCTGCAGATCCAGAGCACATTCATGAAGTGCTTCATTTGTATTAGATGGATCAATTTGATAAGTTGTTTTTTCACCATCTTTAATATTTTTTGCTGAACCAACTGCTTCTCTGAAAGGCCCATAATAATTAGAGGCATACTTTGCAGAATAAGCCATGATTTTAGTATTAATATAACCGCTTTCTTCTAAATGCTTCCTTATAAAACCAATTCTTCCATCCATCATATCAGAGGGGGCTATAATGTCAGCACCAGCGTTCGCATGTGATAAAGATTGCTTTGCAAGTGCTTGGATAGTCTCATCGTTTAAAATAGCACCAGTTTTATCATCAATTACTCCGTCTTGACCATGATTAGTATAAGGATCCAGCGCAATATCTGTAATGATACCTAGTTCTGGAATAGCATCTTTTATCTTTTTTATCGCCACTTGCATCAAGCCTTCCGGGTTAAAGGCTTCTTCGCCCAGAGGTGTCCGATTATTTTGACTAGGTACAGGAAAAAGAGCAATTGCAGGCACCCCTAAACTCGATAATTGCTTCGCTTCTTTAATTGCTATATCGACTGAGAGTCTATCTATACCCGGCATCGAAATAATTCTGTCACGACACTTCGACCCCTCTGTTACAAACATAGGGTAAATCAGATCATTTGGTGTAATAGCCACCTCTTTTATCAATCTACGCGAAAAGTCATCATTCCGATTTCTGCGCATACGAGTATTAGGAAATAACCCTCGAGATTTTATGAAACTCATAATACTTCAGACCCCATTTTTTTATTTAAATCTTAAATTATTATTCCGATACAAAAATTTGAAACTGTAAGGTTAAAGTGTTTTAAATACTTTTGCTGCAGCTCCTAAGGTAAACTCTATATCTTCATCTGTATGAGCTGCTGACATAAAACATCCCTCATACGCAGCAGGAGCAAAGTATACCCCAGCACTTAACATGCCACGAAAAAAATGCCCAAAACGTTCAGTGTCACAAGCCATGACATGCTCGAAGTTGGTGACAGATTCCTCCTCAGTGAAAAAGAAACCAAACATGCTTCCTACGTAATTTGTTGTCATGGGTATACCGGCTGCATCGGCTTCACTCTGAAGGCCACATATAAATTTCTTCGTTTTTGCAAATAATGATTCATGGAATCCGGGCGCAGTTATAAGCTCGAGAGTTTTAAGCCCTGCCGTCATAGCAACTGGATTTCCGGAAAGAGTTCCAGCCTGATAGATAGGCCCAGCAGGGGAAATATTGTTCATTATATGACGTTTTCCTCCAAAAGCTCCAACAGGCATACCTCCACCTATTACTTTTCCAAGAGTTATAAGGTCTGCATCAATATTAAATTTGCCCACAGCACATTTAATATCAACCCTAAAACCAGTCATAACTTCATCAAAAATAAGAAGCGCACCAAAATTATTGCATTGCTCCCTAATAGTTTCTAAAAAGAGTTTTTTTGGAGGAATACAGCTCATATTTCCTGCAACTGGCTCTACGATAACGCATGCTATTTCGTCACCAATTTCATTAAATACTTTTTTTACCTGATCTACATTATTATAAGTAAGGGTTAGAGTTAAATCCGCGAGATTTTCAGGGACACCAGGAGAGCTGGGGACACCCATGGTCATAGCACCTGATCCAGCTTTTACTAGAAGAGAATCAGAGTGGCCATGATAGCAACCTTCAAACTTGATTATTTTATCACGATTCGTAAAACCCCTAGCTAAACGAATGGCACTCATGGTAGCTTCCGTACCAGAATTAACCATACGAATCATTTCCATACCTGGTACTAAGGAGCAAATTTTATTAGCTAGCTTTGTTTCAAGTTCTGTTGGCGCACCAAAAGAAAGCCCTTTATCAATCTGATTTTTTATAGCATCTATTACATCGGGATGATTATGACCTAATATCATCGGTCCCCAGGACTGAATAAAGTCTATATAGCGCTTACCATCGGCATCGAAAATATGAGATCCACGCGCCTTATCAAAAAATATAGGTGATCCCCCTACAGCTTTAAATGCTCGCACTGGGGAGTTTACACCACCGGGTATATGAACTTGAGCAGCCGTATATAATTCTTTAGATTTTTTCATATAGTTCATTAGATTATTTGAGTTGAATATTGTTCATCTTTCACAAAAAAATAAAAGATAACCCATTAAAATTTTTTTTATAATGTATAATTTATTCTTCAAGAGAATGGTTTAACTACTACTAAAATTACTATCCCCACTAACATTACTACTGGTATTTCGTTAAACCACCTATAAAAAATGTGGCTGTAGATATTTTTATCATCCTTAAATTGAAGCATTAGATGTTGGCAAAAAATGTGATATATCACCAATAAAATAACTAAAAGCAATTTTATATGAAACCATATAGCCGACTTATAGTAATCCGGATACAGATAAAAAAGAAGAATACCCATCAAAATAGTTAGCACCATGGATGGATTAGCAATGCCTTTGTATAGTTTACGCTCCATAATTTTGAATCGCTCTATACTAATTTTATCACTAGACATGGAGTGATAAACAAATAATCGCGGCAAATAAAAAAGCGCAGAGAACCAGGAGACCATAGCAATAACGTGAATCGCTATTATCCAATTATGGTTCTCAATGAGTAATTCCTTCATCTAGCCAACCTGCTTTTCACCTGTATTCGGTGAGACTACGTTCAATCTTGGTTTGTTTAGGTTATTATAAACAGCTATAAGGGTTAATGACATGAACAATGATAAAGAGATCAAAATAGGTGTCGTAGGCGCTACAGGTTATACCGGCTTAGAATTACTAAGAATTTTGGCCACCCATCCTAATGCTCGGGTAGAAGTTATTACTTCTAGAGCACATATTGGCATGCGTATAGATCAGCTCTTCCCTGCATTTAGAGGTTTTTATAATCATAAATTTTCAGATCCAGATACTGATCAATTGAATAAATGTGATGTAGTTTTTTTTGCAACACCCCCAGGAATTGCTCAAAAAGCCACACCAAAAATTTTGAATAGCGGAGTCAAAGTAATTGATCTTTCTGCTGATTTCCGCATTCGAGATGCTGCTATATGGCAAAAATGGTATGGAAAAAAGCATGTTTGCCCAGAACTAATAGATAAATCTGTCTATGGGTTACCAGAGATTAACAGGCAGCATATAAAAAATTCATCACTTATTGCTTGCCCTGGCTGCTACCCAACAACTGTACTACTCGGGTTTAAGCCATTATTAGACTTAGATTTAGTAGACTTAAGTAGTTTAATTGCTAATGTTGCATCTGGAGTTAGTGGTGCTGGCCGTGAGGCTAAAATAGATAATCTTTTGGCAGAAACAAGCGACAATTTTAAAGCATATTCGGCTGATGGCCATAAGCACTTTCCCGAAATTGAACAGGGTTTGAGCGATATTGCTGGTAATCCTGTTGGGCTTACCTTTGTGCCACACCTCCTTCCTATAATCAGAGGAATTCACTCTACGCTTTATGCAAAGCTTAAGGTTAAAGATATTGATTTACAGAGAATTTATGAAGAGTGCTATGAGAATGAATCTTTTGTTGACGTTATGCCTCTGGGAAGTCACCCACAAACGCGATCAGTGAAGGGGACCAACGTCTGTAGAATTAGTGTTTTTCGACCCAATCATGGGGATAGGGTCGTCGTTTTAGTAGTCGAAGACAATCTTGTTAAGGGGGCTTCTGGACAGGCAATCCAAAATATGAACATATTATTTGGATTACCTGAGAGTACCGCTTTAGATAAACCCGCATTACTCCCATAATAAGAAAATATTTTAAAATAAAAATAACTAACCAAAAAATAATTACTAAGAAAGGAACTTTACATGGCTAAACATAACAACATAGATTTTTCATTAGGGGATACCACACTTATTTCTAAGGATACCCATATCACAGGAGATCTCCAATTCTCCGGTAATTTAGAAATAGAGGGTAAGATAACTGGGAGTGTTGTATCTAGTGATGACGGGGGTAGGATCAGAATCCTTCCGAGCGGTCATGTAACTGGTGACATTCACACGCCCATTGCTGTCATCAATGGACGTATCGAAGGGAACATTTATTCTTCCGAAGAAATTCATTTAGCTGCAGATTCTTTTGTTGAGGGAAACCTTTATTATTCTTTGATAGAGATTGAAAAAGGTGCACAAATGAATGGCACTTTTATATATCAGCCCAATCAAGATGACATTAGAGTTTTAGAAAGTCCATCAGAAACAAGCGATTAGAAATAAATACTGTGTTATAGTGTTTGATTGGAAGATTGGCAACTGAATTATATATTTCACATAGAATAATAGGAATAAAGATGTCTGGCATCGAAATTTTTAAACCTATGCCTCTTTATGTTTCAGAGAGTGCGGCAGCAAAAGTAAAAAGTCTGGTTCAAGAGGAGGGAAATCCCGATCTAAAATTAAGAGTCTATGTTACCGGGGGTGGTTGCTCCGGATTTCAATATGGATTTAGTTTTGATGAGCTTGTGGCAGAGGATGATACTGTTGTCGAAGAGAAAGGAGTTTTCGTTTTGGCAGACTCTCTTAGCATTCAATATCTTCAAGGTTCAACTGTAGATTATGAAGAGGGCCTCCAAGGTTCAAAATTTTCTATCTCCAACCCTAATGCCACCGCAACATGTGGTTGCGGTTCATCTTTCTCAGTGTAAATTTATCAGATCGAGTCTCTTATTTTGCATAAATAGCTCCGAGAACCGCAGGCTTCTGCGCACCTGTTACAGCTGGTATGTTACCATTTAACCCCTCAACAGTCTGTTTGGCAAGCCATGCAAAAGCTGCAGCTTCGACCCATTCCGGCGCAACTCCAAGTGCTTTTGTGTCCTTTAAGGGGGTTGGGGCTATTAACTCTTCGAGACGGCTAATTAATGCTGTGTTATAGGCGCCACCACCACACACAAAAACATCATTTGCATTGTGGGAATAATTAGAGAGACCTTGACTAATGGTTTGGGCAGTAAATTCTAGTAACGTTGCTTGAACATCTGCTGATTTATAATTTGGGGATTTATTAAGAAAAGATCTAAGCCAACCAATATTAAATAATTCTGGACCAGTGCTTTTTGGTGGAGTTATATTTAGATATGGGGTACTCATAAGGTTTGATAGAAGAGTTTCAATTATATTACCCTGTGCAGCCCAGGAACCATTCTCATCATAATTTTTGCCAAGATTTATTTTAGTCCATTTGTCCATCAATACGTTTCCTGGGCCAGTATCATAGCCAAGAACTGATGAAATAGAACTATCGCCCGGTAGCAAAGTTATATTCGCAATTCCACCTATATTAATAATAGCTCGTGGGGATTCACTTTTTTCAAAAAATTCTAAATGAAAACCTGGAGCTAATGGAGCACCTTGACCTCCCAATACCATATCTCGTTTACGAAAATTTGCAATTGTGGTAATTCCAGTTAATTCCGCAATCATATTTGGGTCACCGATTTGTAGGCTATAACCTTGATGTCCACCTGCAATATTTTCTGGTGGCTTGTGTCTAATAGTTTGTCCATGACTACCGATCGCCAAGATATCCTTTTTCGTATATAATTCTGATGAATCAAGCAATTCGTTTGCAACTTGGGAAAATAATAGTCCAAGTTCTCGATCTAGAATGCATAGACGATTAATTTCGTCCCCACCAGAAATTGTCAGTGAATTAATTTTTTCTCTTAAGCTATCGCTAATCTTAATAGAGTGAGTATGTAAAATTTCAAATTTTTTTGATTCAAAAGCAACTAAAACAGCATCAATGCAATCCACACTGGTCCCTGACATTAGTCCAATTAATTTTTTTTTATCACTCATATTGATTACTCAGTTGATCAAACTCCACATCTTTTAAAATAACCCTCAAAAGGCTAGTTCAGATAGCCTTTGATATTCTTTAAGTTTAGCAAATAATGGAGACGTATTTTTATAAAATCTATCTAGTTCTTGTTTATTGATGGGATTAGAGTCAGGCAGATCTACTTTTTGTGGATCTTTATGAATACCATCGACCAGAAATTCATAGTGTAAATGGGGCCCAGTGGAATAGCCTGTTGAACCTACTTCTCCGATTATCTGTAGTTGGATAACCCTCGCACCTTTCATCACTCTTCTTTTTCTAAGATGAAGATATTTTGTGGTTATCCCTCCCCCATGATTAATGAAAATATAGTTACCGTTTGCTCTGTTATAATTACTAGCCGTTACCCTCCCATCCCCAGCTGCATAAATCGGAGTACCAAGCGGCGCAGCATAGTCAACTCCTCGATGAGCCATAACTTTTTTGTGAATTGGATGCATGCGCTTTGGGTCAAAGCTTGAACTTATGCGAGTGAAGTCAAGTGGCGCACGTATGAATGTTTTACGCATGTCATATCCCTCAGGAGTGTAGTAATCCGTTTTGCCATTCGTATCTTGATAGCGAACAGCTTTATATGAAACTCCTTTATTGACAAATTCAGCTGCTAGAATATTACCACCAACGACTTTACTTCCGTCATAAAAATGCTCCTCATACAAAACAGAGAATTTATCACCCTTTCTAATATCAAATACAAAGTCTATGTCCCAAGAGAAAATTTTAGAAAGTTTCATGATTACATTATGCGGTAAACCATTTTTTTTAGCACTTAGATACAGCGAGTCTTTAATAATAGAATCTCGATATGTTGTGATTATTTTTGGACCCAAAGAAACCCTTTTAACTTGGAAATTAGCATCTTTTTTTTTATTTATTCTCGTATAAATATAAGATTCTGATTTTGACTTGATATATTTTAATTTTTCCAAGTAACCTTGGCTAGTATAGCCAAACTGAATTTTTTGATCTGGTTGAATTTCTATTAAGGGAACAGCTAGTCTTTTGGAGGATAGCTTAAACACATCTTTTGTACTTAAAGATTTTTTTTTAAATATAGAGCTAAGATTATCACCACGTTTGATAATATACTCTTCCCATACTATATCTTTAGTGGATTGTGTGGATTTTTCAGCAGAGTTAAAAGTCTCATGGAAAGTTTGCCCAGTATCTTTATTGGGAACGGTTAAAGCTGAATATGCCTCGGAATACTTGCTGGGGTCTTGGTTCAACAAAAAATATAGTATCAATGCAATTGAAAGTAGAGCATAAATCAATAAATAGGCATATGTTCCAAATTTAGATAATATAGGCAAACTAAATGAACTAGCTTTATTAATATTTTTTTTTCTATTTTGAGGCATTTTAACTCTTGTGCTAATTTATCTGGGGTCGTTATCTAACTAATATATCAGAAATTGTTTTTAAGCTCGCAATCGATTTTTATAGGGCTTCCCATGCGAGCCTTATTTATCAGATTATGGCTATATTTTAATTTTATAACATTATTTGAGATTTAAAAAATGAGTAATGAAGGTAGACAGTTAATAGAAGATCTTCACGCGAGAGGTTTGATCTCGCAAATGACGTCAGCTGAGAAGTTAGTTAAGCACTTATCAACTGATAGCCGATCTTTGTATTGTGGTTTTGACCCCACAGCAGATAGCCTCCATATCGGCAGTTTATTGCCATTGCTGGTTTTAAAGCGTTTTCAGGAAGCAGGCCATAAACCCATAATCCTTTTAGGGGGAGCAACAGGATTAATTGGAGATCCAAGTTTTAAGGCTCAAGAAAGAAAGTTGAATACACCCCAAGTAGTTAGTGGCTGGCTAAACTCCATTGAAAAGCAAGCATCACATTTTATAGATTTCAATACACAAGACCGCCCAGCAAAAATTGTTAACAACTTAGACTGGATAGGAAAAACTAACTTATTAGAATTTTTACGAAATATAGGTAAACATTTCTCAATAAATAATATGATTAATAAGGAATCTGTAAAGCAGAGAATAGACAGAGATGGAGAAGGTATATCCTATACTGAGTTCACTTATATGTTACTGCAATCTTATGACTTCTCAGAGCTCAATAGTCAACATGACTGCACTATACAAATTGGCGGAGCTGATCAGTGGGGAAATATTATTAGTGGGGTTGATCTCACGAGACGTCTAAACGGCAAACAAGTTTTCGGCTTAACATTACCTTTAGTAACTAAGTCTGATGGTACAAAGTTCGGAAAAACAGAATCAGGAACAATATGGCTTGACCCAAGAAAGACTTCTCCATATGCATTTTATCAATTTTGGTTAAACACTTCAGACGCAGATGTGTACACTTATTTGAAATACTTCACTTGTTTGTCACTTAGTAAGATAGAAGATATAGAAAAAGCAGATTCGAAAACTCAAGGAAAGAGGTCCGCCCAAGGAATATTAGCTGAGGAATTAACAAAAATAGTTCATGGTTCAGATCAACTTTGTGCAGCAAAAAGAATAACACGTGAACTTTTTTTTGGGGACCCTACATTGCTAGCAGAAGCTGACTTAGCACAACTTAAACAGGACGGACTTCCGTCTGCTGGGATAAGTTTCAATGATTTAGAGAAACAAACCCTTACAGGTTTTCTATCAAAATGTGGTTTGGCACTTTCAGGTCGAGAAGTGAAAGATGCACTTTCGCGTAGCGCAGTATCCATTAATGGCGTTTCTAAAAACTACAAAGATAACATGAATATAATCGACTGTTTTTCTGAGAATAAAGCACTTTTTGGTAAATATTTCATAGTTAAATTAGGAAAGAAAAAATATTTTTTATTCGAATACGTAAAATAAATTTTTTTACAATTAGTTAGCACCTAAAATCACTCCTTCTTTGGAGTTTTTCACGAGGAAAATTTTTAATCCTAGGCGTCCTCCAGCAACATTGCTGATAAATAAAAAAAGAATTTATTTAATGCAGAAATAGTTTGACAACAAGCCATGAAAGGCTAATATGCGCGTCGGTTTCAACGTTATTCAACATCAAAAAATTAATAGTGATAAATTGTGAACTTATTTACTAAAAAAATCACTGATGCTGTTGACTTTATACGGGTGTTCCTTAGAATACTCAACCCGCTCTTAATGTGAGCAACGTTCTTTAACAATCAATCAGATAATGAGTGTGGGTGCTTGCTGAGATGATCAAGTGACAACGTATCATCAAATACAAGTAACTCACCAAAATAATTACTTAGTAATTTGGTAAGCTAAAGTGTTTGGCCATGTTTTGAGAGATATCGCAGGTTTTTGTGAAATTTCTCCCTCTTAACCTTATCTCTTTTTGAGATTTGAAAGAGGTTAAAGAATATTGAACTGAAGAGTTTGATCATGGCTCAGATTGAACGCTGGCGGCAGGCCTTACACATGCAAGTCGAGCGAGAAATTTTCTTCGGGAAAGAGTAAAGCGGCGGACGGGTGAGTAACGCGTAGGAATCTACCTAGTAGAAGGGGATAGCCCGGGGAAACTCGGATTAATACCGTATA
>NYXF01000025.1 GCA_002685455.1 Porticoccus sp.
CTCTTCTCTTTTTTCGTTTTTTTGTTTTCTTTTGTGAATTACATGGTAGCTCAGGTATAAAAATACACCCTTCTCCTCCATATTTAAATAATTTACTTTTACCATCCATTGTCTATATAATAAGAAATAAAATATAATATACAATATTATAGACTAAATGGTTTTTGATGGAAGTAAAGAATCATGTCCTAATTATAATAATGGTGAATTAAATACAGATTATCAAAGCTGGTTTAATAATAAATCTAAAGACCCTTCTTTTAATAATATAGATTTTCAAAAAACATGTTTTCAGATATGTGGTCGTGGTAGTTATGTTAAAAATTCAGAATGTAGACCTTGTCCGAATAATTTTTATAATTCTGGTGATTCAAATACGGTGAATCCAGATTATAGATCATCTTCTTTTGTAGAAATGTGTGATTATAGAAACGATCAAGCGAAAGAAGAAGGTATACCAGTATGGTTTAAACGTCAAAAAGAGGGAAATTTAAAACATGAAAATGTTGACAGGATAAATTGGTCAAGCGCGAGTTCCCAAGTAACAGATACTAATTCAGAAGCATATAAAATACAACAATATTGGAAATCAAATGATAAAGGTTTAACGAATGAAGAAATTTTAAGATTAATTGGAAATAGAACAGTGGGTACTTTAGAATACACACTACCCGAAGAATACATGCGTAGACAACCAATTGGTGGTCAGATAACTGTTGATGTTTTTGATTTTGAAAAGTTAAGAAGAGATATTAATGATGGGAGAGGTTCTGTTGTTTATTGTGGCGATTCTAATAAACCATCATGGGCTGAATGTCCTAATGGTAAATTTGGACCGAATGATATTATATCAGAAGAAGTCGAAGATTTTATAACTGAGATTTTAGATGAAAACAAAGAAAACAAAGAAAAAAATCCAGGAGGTGTTTCTGGATCTGCGACACAATTAGGTAATTTATTATCTGGTTTACAATATGATTCAGCTTTTGAAGATTGTGTTAATAATAAATTAAATACAATTGAGGATATGGATGAAGACTATGAAACCCAAGAAAGGATAGCTGGTTATACTTCAATCAAAGATTTTCAGAATAAAGATATTCATTATTTGAAACGTAAGCTAAGAAAAATAATAAATATGAAATCAAGGGATGTAACTCAATGTATGAATTTATTAAATTTAGGTAAATCCGTGTGTGCAACAGGTGTTGCGGATAAAACTCTTATGATTGGTTCATTGATATTCAAAGTGATTGGTAATAATAGAATTGATATTATGAGGTCTGATAATGATGAAAGATATAAAATAAATAAATTAATTGATGAATTAGGTCCTTTAATTCCAAAAGCAGTAAAAAATATTATTAAAATCTCCAAAGAATATGAATCAAGAGTGTGTAATGTCCCAACAAATACAACACTACTTTTAGAAAGATTATATATGGAATTATATGACAAAGAAACAAAAGTTACTTTTGATTTTACTCCTAATTTTGATTTAAATTTTAATGAATTAGCAAACACAACAAACTTTTGGCATTTTATTCAAAAGATAACAGTATTGGTTGTCATGTCGGTATTATTATTCATGGCGGCAAATTTTGTAACTGCTTTCATAAGTAGAACACAAGTGATTACTAAAGTAAATGATGGTTAAAATAAATTCTATAAAATTTGATAATTATTTTTATTTAAACATATCAAGCGAAATAATATTTGATATGGAAACACTCTTTTGGGAAACACATAACAATGCTCTCTTTAATGTATTTATGAGAGATTTAACTGGAAACCAAAGTATTAATTTAAAACATATGATTTTAGATGATGATAATGGTAAACATTTAAAACCGGAGAAAAAGGTAAAACATGTTAAAAAGAAAGATTTAATTATTCAAGAGCAAAATAAGAAGAGATCTGAAAAACAAGTGAAAGATGATTTTATGAAAATTGATTATGCTTTTAAAGATATTACTCCAGAAAACTTTTATGATAAATTTAATAATTTAAAAACAGAAAAAGGAAAACAAATATTTAAATTTAGATTATTATCTCATTTTGTATATTTACAAAAGCGAAAAGAAAAAGACTATATGTCTCAAATATTAATATTATATTACAGTCTGAAAAATAAAGATGATCTCATAAAATCGGATGAAAATTATATTAAACTATCTAAACGCCTCGATAAGAAATTAGGATCATGTGATACTTCTAGTTTCCTAATGAAAGAATGCAGTGATTTATTACCTCCATTAAATTTTTGGGATAGAGGTGATTATGTATTAGACGATTGGCAGAAAGAGGTTATAGGATATATTAAAGATTCTAAATCGGTAGTAGTCAGAGCACCAACATCATCTGGTAAGACATTCGTTGCTATGTCAACAGGTATCATTCATAAAAAAATATTATATGTTTGTCCTGCGAAACCAGTAGCATTTCAAGTAAGTGCTAATTTTATTAAAATGGGTTACCGAGTTCATGTTTTAGTAGAGAATATGGGTCATTTATCATATGATAAAGATACAAATATCTTTATCGGGACTCCAGATATCATAGAACAATATTTACCTAAAATATACACAAATTTTGATTATGCTGTCTTTGATGAAATTCATAATCTCGATTCTATGATAGAATATGAAAATATTATTAAACTAGTTCAATGTCCTTTCTTGGCCTTATCAGCTACCATTGAAAATATTACATTTCTTAGAGATATCTTTATGAAAATTCATCCTACAAAACAGATAAACTATGTTGAATACAATAAGAGATTTATTAATATTCAAAGGTGGGTTTACAATGATAAGTTAACAGTTTTACATCCTTTAGCATGTTTAGAAAATGATATTTCTGAGATAGAAAATTTATCTTTTACACCAAATGATTTAATGAATCTCTATGATACTATTTATGAAGTCTTTGAAGAATCAGATGAAGAAGAAAATATAGAATATCTTTCACCTGATGAATATTTCGGTAGTAATAGATTAATATCTCTTGATGATACAAAAGAGTATGAAAATTTTATGAAAGGAGAGTTACCAAAGCTATATAAATCATATAATGATAAGATGCTTCAAGTTCAAGATAAATTTAAATCGGTAACATGTGAAACATTAAATGATACAAATAAGATGATTACATTCTTTAAGGATTGTAAAAACAATGATATGTTACCAATGTTATATTTTCATACTGATGAAAGTGTAGCAAAAGATATCTTTATGAATTTATATAAAAACCTTCATAAATGTGAAAATCGCGAATATCCTTTTCACTATGATATTCTTAAAAAGAAAAGTGAACTTTATAAGAAGTATTTAGAACGAAGAGAAATTTATTCAGATAGTATTAAAATCAAAACAAAAGATGCTCATACTGAAAAAAATGATAAGATGAATCGATATGACAAAGAACAAAGATTTAAATATATTTCAGATGTATCAGAATATTATAAT
Organism: Porticoccus sp.; assembly: GCA_002685455.1. The sequence goes on from NYXF01000025.1 coordinate 3,468, forward strand.
AAATGTTGTGGTAAATGTGATGGTCTTCCATTAAAAAATCTTATTAAAGAAAGAAATATGTTTATGGAGAATCCTGATTTTAGAGATGTAGATATTTTTAAGAAACACCCTGAATTTGTATTTACAAGAGGGGATCCGATGAGTGGAAATGAAATAAGAAATATTCGAAGAGAAATAAAGAAATCGATTGGTTTAACGATTGAATATGAAAATCCATATTTTCAATTATTAAAGAGAGGAGTTGGTTTATATATTTCATCAATGCCTGATGTTTATAATTGGATTTTACAGCGTCTAATGAGTGAAAAGAAACTTGGTATAGTTATTAGTGATAAAACACTCTGTTTAGGGATTGATTTACCTATTCGTAGTGTTGCTTTGTCAGGTTATAATTCTCCTAATTATACTACATCTGATTATTTACAAATGGGTGGCAGAGCAGGTAGAAGGGGTCACGATACAAGAGGTAATATTATCTTTCATGGTGTAACAAATTATTTAAATTTAATGAAAGGGGAATTACCTAAAATTATTGGTTCATCTACTGAAATAGGTAGTAGTTATTCAATGATACGATCATTAAACAGAAACATTAATACAGATAATCTATCATGGAGGATAGATTATAGTGACAAAATTATTAAATATATAGATTTAAATCCTAAGATTCATAAATTTGCATGGAATTTAAGATATTATACAAATATTGATGATTTCCTAAATGAATTCATTAAAATTGAGAAGAAAATATTTATGATAGATGAAGATAATAGGGAAACATGGTTTTATAGATATATTATTAAAAATCTATTTGATTTAGATATAGATAGATATCTGAAGGTTTACAAAAGTAACAAGATTGAGAATGATATAAATATAACCGTTGAAAATCTTTTAAAGATAGGTGAAATTCATAGACATATAGTAAATTCATTAGATAATACATTCATGATAACAAAGCGGGAAAGTCAAAAAATATTTTATAAGATAAGAACTTTAATCTATAAATACAGAGGATTTGAATAAGGATTCATGTTAAGGATGACATTTTTGACAAATACAAGGTTCTTCACGATTAACTTTCTCTTTATTTTCGGGTATTTTAGGAACACAGTCTACACACCATGATAATCTATGTAGTCTTCCTGCTCTTGTTTCTTCTTTGCAATTATCACCATAACAAGTACCGGCTACTTTACAATGAAAGAATTTATCGCATCCTGCACAATTAATTTTTATCTGATCTAGAGGAAACTTCTGAAAACACCCCTGACATTGAATAGTTTCATCCATAGTAAATTCTGGTGGAGGAGGTTCGGGATGAATTTTAATAGGTTTCATTTTTGGTCTCTTTTTTTCACGCTTCACTCTGCGAGTAAAACACATCTCGTTATTTTTTAATTTATGATACATTAAAATAAATTTAACAATATCAAATTTATCCTTTAATCTTTTCTCCTCATATTTTTTTATTTTTAGTATTATATAATGGAAACTTTAAATGAAGTAAATGAGCTTTTAACAACAAAAATGTGTTCACCGGTTATAATCTATGGTATTATTTTAGCTATGTCTTTGATTTGTATTTATTTGGTGAGACAAAGATTAGGTAGATATAATACTCTTAAGATGGAAAATTTATATAATTTATATTCGGCACAAGAATTAAAATTCTTATTAACACTTGGTATCATTATGTATGGTTTATGTCAGTATAATAAGACTGAATTAGCATGGATTTTCTTAATCTTCCCTATAATATATGTCTTAATACAGAATGTATTATTATATATTCATGTATCTTCGGCCCTACAAAATGCTCCAGCTGAAGCACCTATTATGCAATCGCAGCACTATGGTATGGGTATGGCACCGCCCCTACTAGCTGGAAAAGGCCCTTCTCCACCTCAGATTTCAACTGATGAGAAACCAGTAGAGATGCCCCCTCCTCCTCAGCAGGAATTTACTTTACCTAAGATGACGAATCAGTCTTCATCTATGGGTGGTGGATTCGGTGGTGGCTTTGGTGGAGACAGTGGTCCGATTGGATTTACTCTATAAATGAATCTTATTTAAACTTATTTTATGTTATGATAATTATGAAGATATTATCATTTGATGTTGGTATTAAAAATCTTGCTTACTGTCAATTAGATAGTGAAGATAAATCAATCCTTGATTGGGGTATTTTAAATATTTCAGTTGAACCAACTTGTCAGCATAAAATAAAAGGTAAATGCTGTGAGAATACAGCAAAAAAGATGGTCAAAGATACAGGGTTCAGATTATGTACAAGTCATACAAAACTGAAATGTTATAAAGATCTTAAATTAAAAAATACACCAAAGTTAAAAAATCCTATGTTTGATTTAGGGAAAAGTATTATTAAAACTTTAGATGAAAAAAAGAACTTTTTAGAATCAGAAATAGTAATCATTGAAAATCAACCGGCTCTAAAAAATCCTACAATGAAAAGTGTTCAAATGATAGTCTATAGTTATTTTTTAATGAAGGGTTCTATCAAAGAAATACAAATGATTAATGCTCGTAATAAATTAAAATCTTATACGGGTCCTAAAGTAGAATGTGATATTAAAGAAACATATAAGCGAAACAAGTTTTTAGCGATTCAATATACCCGATACATGTTATATCAAAATCAATTAATTTCACACGATTATCATAAATTATTTGAAGAATCTAAAAAGAAAGATGATTTATCAGATAGTTATTTACAAGGATTATATTTTATAGATAATATTAAATAATTAAATAAACACCAAAAGCGGCTAGTAAGATACCCATAAAAGTTCTCATTTCAAATTTAGAACCTCTTATAAAATAAATTGCTAAGAAAAAAGCAATCATGCTATTGAGATTTACAACGGCTTTACTTTTACCTGGATTATCACAGTTTTTTAGAGCTAATATTTGACAAGGGGCAATAATAATGGCACTTACAGCTCCAACTAAAGCATATTTCCAGATATCATGAGAATCAATAAATCTTATTTTTTCACCTTGAACTTTTGATTTATATAAGGCTAATAAGATAATAAAAAATCCACAAAGCATATAATAATATAAAAGATGTTCTACAGGAGAATATTTAGTAGAAAATTTCTTATCGAATATATCTCTCATTGCGATTAAGAAAGCAGCAACACCCGCATAAAATATCCAACTTTCCATTAAGTATACTTATTCATATTTTTTTATTTTATTTTTTTAGAATGGATCAAAAAGAAACACACTATTCTGATTTTAGTTTTAGTGAATCTTATCTCAGTGAATCTTATCTCAGTAAGTTATATGATATACCTTATGATACAATTATATTTTTGGCGTTAATCTTTATTGTAATATTAATTATTGGATATCAATATTACACAAAAAGTTTAGATGAAGTACCTGATGTAGAGTGGCCTTTTTTAAATTTAAAAGATGAGAATGGTAGAAATATTAACATGTTGGTTATTAGGGGATATCTTGAATATAATAGAAAAAATACAAAGCAGTTTTTAGAATATTTAAATAGAGGGATTAAATTTATAGGATGTAGTAGTCATCTATCTTTTCCAAGAATATGCAATAATCCTTATGGTGGATGTCACAAAGCTGAAAATATAAAAGTTTTTGGTAAAGATGTTGAAGATTTTGTATTGGGATGGTGTCATTGTTTTCGCGAACCAGAAAAATATATCAAACCTGGTATCCCTAAAATATTAATTTCTGAATCTGATTTTAATGCTGAAGATGCTTTTTATGATCCATCTATTGAAAAAATATATGATTATATTGCGATTCAACCAATTGATAATGCACAATGTAAAATAGGCTGGAATGGAGAATCAAAAAAATGGGATTTAGCAGAAAAATGTATTCAAGTGTTAAGTGATGAATTAGGATTAATTGGTTTGATAGTTGGTAGAGGTAAATGTCCTATTAATGTAAAAAATAAAGATAGAGTCATTTCAACACCTATTTTAAAGAAAAGTGAGTTTCATAGAAAAATTATGGAAAGTAGATTCATGTTGTTACCTAATATTGAAGATGCTTCTCCTCGCGTTTTAACTGAATCACTTGTATTAAATACACCTGTCATGGTTAATAATGAAATTTTAGGAGGATGGAAATATGTAAATGATAAAACTGGATTATTTTTTACTGAAAACACTATCAAAGAATCAACAATTCGTATCTTAAACAATATCAAAAGAAATACATATTCACCAAGAGAAGATTATTTAAGTAAATATGGATTAAAGAAAACAGGTAAGGAGTTAAGAGATTTTTTAAAATCTATAAATCCTGACTTAAGTGATTGTGAATATGTTAGATTTGATACGAGTATTTAAAATATTTTTACAAATATAATGGAAGAAATAGAAAATATTTTAAATTCAGATGATATCTACAAAATAGCCGGTGTAATAGTGATAATAGGAGTATTAGTTTGTTTGTATTGTTTTGATAATAAATCAATCAAAACCCTGAAAAATAAAAGCATTAAGATACCAAATATCATTCATTTTGTATTTGGATTAAAAGAACAAGATGAGGAATTTTTCTTTACTTATTATTTAGCTGTATATTCAGCATGGGCAATGAATAAACCAGATAAAATTTATTTTTATTATCATTACAAACCTCATGGAAAATGGTTTAATGAATTAAAAAATATACCAAATATAATATTTGAATATATTGATATACCGACACATATAGGTAGAAAACCATTAAAAAAAGTTGCCCATAAAGCAGATATTATTCGCATGAATAAATTAATAGAAAGAGGAGGTGTTTATATGGATATAGACACAATATCAGCAAAATCATATCATCATTTATTGAATAACGAAGTTGTTTTAGGTAAAGAAGGAAATTATGGTATATGTAATGCTATTATGATGACTATACCTAATAGCCGATTTTTCAAATTATGGATGGATCAATATGAAGAAGAATTTATATCTGATGGATGGGGTGAAGCATCAGTTATATTTCCAAAAAAGTTATACGAAAAATATCCAGATTTAATTTCATTGCAAGAACAAGATGTATTTTTCTATCCGGGTCCAACAGAAACTGATAAAATTTTTAAATATAAATATGACATTTCTCCAAATTTAGTTACTCTACATTTATGGGAAACATTTTCAATAAATTATCTTAGAAATATAGATATCAAATGGTTACAAGAAAACAAACATACTCTTTATAGTAAAATAGTATCTAAATTTATATCTTTATAAATTAGCGATATACTTGTTTTCTCCACCATAATTCGCTATAGTGTGGTTTACCTTTTAAATTCTTACTATGATGATTTTTAGTTCTATTTATAATAATTAATTGACCCGATGTTTTATCTATAACTTTACCCCCGGTTTCTTTTAATTGTAATTTATATTCGCCCTGATAGTCTTTCAAGACCCTGTAAAATAATCTCGGGCCAGTTGGATCTAATGGATTTTCTCCATGATATCTTGTTTTATAATTATTTACTATTCTATTAATAGCATTTATATAGATATCATTATTTGGTCTAGAAGCCATAAAACTTATTTGAATTCCTTTCGCATATTTCCCTTTTTCAGGTCCAATATTATATTGCCACGGCAAATCTTCTACTAATACTAAATTATCATTATTAAAGTCTATGATTTCGTTTAATGGTTTTAATATTCTCTGTGATAAATCACTATAAATTCCACCCCGTTTATATAAAATACAATATCTGAATAAATCAGCTTTATAAGCACCCGGAATCAGACTATCATATGCTTCTAATACATCCGAATCAAAATTGTTTTGTATGAATTCCCTTGAATCTTTATCATCATAATATTCAATTGCCAAACCCGGATTATCATTAATCATATTATTAAAAATATCAGATAATTCATTATTTAAATTATTATAATGATCTGGTCCTGTCTTAAACATTGTTTTTGGTATAAATTGTTTATCACTATATATTTCATTTGTATTACCTTTAATAATTGATTTATTTGTTTTACCTTTATTTGCACCAACATTAAAATAACAAACTAATAATATACTTATAAGGATTACTATCATTAGTATGTCATTATCTTTAATAAATTTTATTAACATATTAAAATATTTTTCCATGATTCACTATAAAATAATAATATAAAATAAATATATAAATGGTAAAAACTACCCGTAGAGAAAGGAAATATCAACGTAGGACCAGAAGATGCAAAGAATGTCGGTGTAAACCATGTAAATGTAAAGAAGAAATTCATTGTTATAAAATTACTTGTGGTAAAACAAGAAAGAGAAAAAATACTCATAGAAGAAAGAATTCTAAAAGAGTTTCACAAAAAGGTGGATTTTTACCGATTGCCTTAGGATGTGGTCCATGCTTAGCGGGTCCTGCATTAGGTGTTGCGGGTTTAGGAACTGCTGGTTACATGGTTAGTCGTAGTAGTAGCAGCAAGATTGTAAATGGGAAAGCGCAGATGAAAAGAAAAGAAATTTATAAACTTAAAAAGAATAGAAAACAGATGAAAAAAGTATTTGGGCAAAAGAATAATCGTATTTATTTGAATAATAAAGAAATATTACCAAGACCAAAATCACTAAAAGAAGCAACAAGAAGATTAAATAAAAAAATAAAAGAATGTTTAAAATCTGGTTTTAGGAAATGTTAAATAAAATATAAACTAAAATCTAAAATGATTATGATAAGTTTGTAAAATAGATTCATAAAGTGTTGATTCATATTTTTCTTCACTTTTAGAATCTATCGCAGTTACTAGGATATATGTTTCTTTCGGGATATTGAGTATTGTCGTTTCATTTTCATAAAGAGTAGCCAATTGTATGAATGACTTATCATTGTATTGATAAATATTCAGGGTTTGCGGTTTTGTTTTATTTGCGAAGAATACTGGATTCTTCATTGTTCTTATTAATAGTTTAGAAAGAACTAATCAAATTTTTCATTATTTTATATAATCCGCGTTTAAATTATTTAAAGAATTTAATTCTTTAACTAATTATCTTTAAATATGATTAACGATACACTACTCTTAGAATCACTTCATGCTTTCTTTAACAATCCCTATAATAGAGATAAATTAGTATCTGTATTATCTGATGATAAACGGATATCATTACGTTCAATAGATTGGTTTATTACAAATTTTTCAAAGAAAAATAATACTTATTATTTGATATACAATGATAAAGATGGCAATCCATCATTTGATGATAAAAACAATGAATATAGAAATAATATGAATGTATTTCATTCATATAAATCTCAACTAAAAGCTTATTCTAAAAAAAGATTCGATCCATTTTGTAGAAGAGAAAGATTATTATTTAAGATGGGTGATGATCATTCAGTAGAAACTACTATAGGTCAATTAAATTTTTTTAAGTGGGCAATCTCAAATCTGGTTGTTGATTACATTGAATTATATAAAGATGAGATAGAGCATGATATGAATACTTCATTAAAACAGATGAAAATGAATTCAGATAAAAAAGAAGGTTCAAGAAAGAAAAGACAAGAATTATCTCTTTCAGCAACAAGAGGACTAAAGATGAATCATGTTTCTATTGAAATTACTTTTGATTAAATTTTTTACTTTTGCGTTTAGATTTCTTTTTATGTTTTCTTCTTTTTTTACGGAGAGCAGCTGTTCTTTTTCGTTTATTACTTTTTCCTTCTGGGAAAGTACTACTATACCACGCGTTAAACATAACTCCACGTCTGTCAGGTATATTTAAATATCCTTCAATTGCTGTTCCATAAAACTGATCTTTAAAATCAATAATTGATGCATTAATAAATTCTAATTCTTTCTCAGAAAATCCACTTTGTCCTGATAATAATTCATCTGGATTATAAACACTTAATGCTAAATCATGTGCTGCTAAAGATGTATCAACAACATTTTTAAAAGATGATATATTTTCTCTTTCCATCCAATCTTCATCTATAACCTGACAACTACTCACATAAACAACTAATTTATTATCAGCATCAACATCATATTCATTGATTAACATATTTATTACTTCAGTCAAATAGATATAACGAAATCCCTGTTCTATTTTCTGAGCTGCAAGACAAAATGCCGGTCTAACATTTTTTAATGTATTAAAATATTTCATTAATGTACCATTTTTACAGATACTAGTAATTGTTATTTTTTCATCGGGGTTTCCACTCGGTTTAACATCAACATCGTCTATTTGTTCCCCTTCATTAACAGTTATAACAAAGTTAGTATCTAAACCACTTTCATATTTTTTAGATTCATCTTGTAAAGCTAAGTTAATACATGTTGAACCTGGTTGATATAAACACAATGAACCGAAATTATTAAATTTATCATTATGTCTTTTTAACATCGTTGAAAAAGATTCTCCATCAGGGTCTCGCCCCATCATAGTATCAATAACACCTGGTAATGTATATTGAGCGAAACCGAATCCGCCTCTAAACATAATAGCTACATTATCAGGGACTACAAATAAAGAACTTGGGTCTTGATCATCTTGTTTTAATTGTTCTGGAGAATTTACTGATCCATGAAATGATATTTCTGCGAGTGTTAATTTTGTCATATATATATAATATTTAAAAACAAATTAATAATTATTGATATAAATTATGATTCAAATGTATGTTAACACTCCTAATAATAATGTCGTTATACTGAATGGTATTCGTGATTCATTTCGTTGTAGACAACGAAATAAAGATAAAGCGGATACATTTAAGTTTATCAGTTACAAAAAAATGTTAAAAGAAAGAAAAAAGAAAAATAACAGAGTTTATGGTCCTATGCCATTTTATTCGATTTCTAAATTATAAGAAATCCATTTAAAATTTTATTATCTATAGTTTAATATATAAATATGCAGATTTTTGTGAAAACTTTAACTGGAAAAACAATCACGCTTGAAGTTGAAGGTTCAGACAGCATTGAAAATGTGAAGGCTAAGATTCAAGATAAGGAAGGAATTCCACCAGATCAGCAAAGACTAATTTTCGCTGGAAAGCAATTGGAGGATGGTAGAACACTCACCGATTATAATATTCAGAAAGAATCTACCCTACATCTTGTATTACGTTTACGATAAAAATTAATTATAAACTTCACTACATGAACCTAATTTATATTCTCCATTACATTGACTAATTCCACCAACAGATTTTAATCCAAATAATATTAATCCTAATACTAACAAAGCTGGTATTAATTTATTTTTACGCATCATTTCAATAATATTCATTTATAATATTAATGAAATAAAAAAATTAATTTAATTTTATAAAGTTAATAATCTAATCTAAATCTAATCTAAC
>NYXF01000031.1 GCA_002685455.1 Porticoccus sp.
ACTAAAAAGACTATCAAACGAATAAATAAAAGACATAATAAGAAAAAAACTAAGAAGAAGAGGGGTCCCGGAAAAAGATAGAATTTTAAAATAAAATATAATTAATAATATTATGGGTAACAAATGTAAAAAAATAAAAAAACATTTTAATAAACAACTCAATGATCGCACAGCCTGGGAAAATCCCAAGGGCGTAATTCCCGAATATCCAAATATAACAAGAAATGATGTATTAAATTGTACAGGCCTCTGTGGTCCAGGAATGTATATCAATATCGATACTTCCCAAAATACACCCACCGGCACATGTGATCCTTGTCCACCAAATTATGACAAAGATACCGACAACCGTAGCGGTGGAATAGTTCAGTGTGCTGATGGAGCAGATAGTTGGTATGAAAATCAACTAGACACTAATTTCCTCCAAGGAGATCGTCGTTGGTATAAAAAGGAAATATGGGATCAATTTGAACCTGAAAATGTAATATCATCGAATGATACTTCTAAATCATTTATTAATAAAGTTTGCTCTACCGTTATGAATCAAACAGATGCAAGCACCGGCTCGGGAACAAGTGCTGTAAAACAAAAAGTAAAAGATATCAATGACACAATTCTAGATGCTAATATGACAGAAAATGGATTTATAGAAGCATGCGAGATTTTAGACGGATATCTATCTATTGAACAGCCTATGTCAGATGCTGAAATTAAACAATTAATTGGTACTAAACATAAAATCAAAAATAGCTCCGGAAAACTCGTTGATGCCAAAGATTTAGATATGGATAAGATAAGAAAAGATATACATAGTAAAAGAGGAGAAAATATACTAATAACAAAAGAAGTCATGGATGCCTGGCAGACTAATTATAGTAAAAATTTTATAGAACCGGAACCCCCACTAGATCCTAAAGACATACCAGAGGGTTATGGAATAGGAGACTTAAATTGGTCGCCTTCATCTACATATACTAAAAAACATATTGTGCTGAGTGAAGTATATGATTATATAAACGATAAGAATGTTGAGAAAAAAAGTAAAAATCCAGTCGTTGGTATCAATTTTGGTTCGATTTTTAAAGATATGAAATTAAATACTGATTTCGAAACTTGTATGGATACAGTATTAGATATTAATTTTAAGGGAAAAACTTATTGCGATAATAAAACTTCAGGAGAAATTGAGGGTGATATCTCTAAATTAACAAGCATCCAAGGATTACAAAATTGTCATTTAGATTATATAGAAGATAGATTAAAAACAATCGCAAATTTACAAGTTAATGATGTTGATGAATGTATGAAAAATTTTAATTTAACAGAAACATTTGATTGTGATGAATCTATCTCGGACAAAATGTTAAAAATAGCTTATCTTATCTTCCATATTGTTGGATTTGATAGCATTGATTTATCTAAAATAAAAGAAGGAACACCGGAATATATCCATTTAAGGACAATTATAGACAGATTAACGCCCTTTATAAAGCCGTCTATTAAAAGGATAATAGATATCTCTAAATATTATGAAGAAGAAACATGTGGTAAACAAAGTATAACTACCCATATGTTAGACACTATCTATAAAGATTTTTTTGATATGTCGGTCAATAATAAGATAGATATAAGTCAGATCAGCTTAATACCCGATAATGTTAAATATGGAAGTATAAATGATGTCGGTAAATTAATCCTTTGGATTGTATCTTTATCTTTTGCTTTTTTTATGGTTATGAAGGCTATTAGTTTGCTGGGCTAAATTGTTAAGTTATTTAAAGTGTATCTGTGTATTATAATTGTATAATAACTAATATGGAATCTATTTTCTTTGAAAAAATAGACTATAATAATTTTAATTTATTCATCCGTGATTTGTCGTCACAAATGAATATTAACCTTAAACATATGATAGAAGACTCATTAAAAGACAATAAGAAAGAAATATCACCCGATAAATCTAAAAAAAAACATATTAAAAAATCAGAACTGATTATCATGGAACAAAATAAAAAAAGAAATCAACAACTTATAGATAAAGATAACAAAACTATCGCTTTCCTTTTAAAGAATTTAATCCTTACAAAACCATATGACGATTTTGATAAGATTAAAACAGCTGAAGGTAAGCTAAACTATAAATTAGAACTATTTTCCAAATACTATAAAAAACCAAAATATTTACATCACACATTAAATTTATATTTTCATCTCAAAGATACCGATCAAAGTAAATTAACCGAAAAACAAACTAAAACATTCCAAAAATTCCAAAATAAATTACAAAAATACGACTATAAACAATACATGTTTGATAAATTAGGTCATCTTTTACCTCCACTAAATTTCTGGGATAAAGGTGAACTTAAATTAGATTCATGGCAACAAGATATTATTCAGAAAGTTATTAATAAAGAATCTATTTTAATTCGTGCTCCAACATCATCCGGTAAAACTTTTATTTCGATGGCTGCGGGTATTTTTCATAAAAAGGTATTATATGTTTGTCCGGCTGAACCAGTCGCATATCAAATCGCAGCTAATTTTAAGAAGATGAACTATAAAGTTCATTTTTTAATTGAGGGGCACGCACATTTATCTTATTCAAATGAAACAAATATTTTTATAGGTGTACCCGATATGATTGAGAAGTATATTTATAAAATTGGGACAAACTTTGACTATGTTGTATTTGATGAGATTCATAATTTAAATCAATCTTATGAAAATATAATTCATTTATTTGATTCAAACTTTTTAGCTTTATCTGCTACTATCTCAAATTCAAATGAATTACTTGGCCAATTAAAACAGATTTATAATAGAAACATTCATTATTTTGAATATAATCAAAGATTTATTAATCAACAAAGACATGTGTGGGCAAACAAAAAACTTAAAAAAATACATCCTTGTATTTGTCTAGATACGAATGATTTTAATAGTTTTGACGAAATTAATTTTACACCAAACGATTTAGCCAATTTATATTCTAAAATTGAGGACAAGTTTGAAGATACCGAATTAGAAGATGATATTGATGATATTTCACCAGATAATTATTTTAAAGAAGAAAAACTTTTAACATTAGATGACTCAAAAGAGTATGAAAAAATGTTAAAAAATAAATTAAGAGATCTTTATGAAATATATCCAGATAAAATAGATGAAATTGTTCGGGAATATAAGGAAGAAATAAAAATAAAAGTAAAACCTGATGAAACAGATTTTATTGAATTATTTCAGAGCTGTAAAAAAAAAGATCTTTTGCCAATGATTTTATTTCATACAAAAGCAGAAACAGTTAACGAGATATTTCAGACTATTAATACAAAACTACACGAAGAAGAAAATGATAATTATCCATTTCATTATGATATCCTTGAAAAAAAGAATAAACACTATGATGAATATATCCAAAGGAGAAAAATATATGAAAGCAATATCAAGACAAAGACAAAAGATCCAAAAACAGAGATCAGTGAAAAAATGGATAGATTTAATAAGGTCGAAAAGGCTAAATATATTGATTATATCTCTGAATATTATGATAAATGTTTATTGAAATGTAATGATTATCAGTCTAAAAATCTAAGAGAAGAAAAGGATAATTTCCTTCTTAATCCTGATTTTAGAAATCAAGATATATATAAAAAGCATCCTAATTATTGTTTTACAAACTTTGAGCCCATGTCTGGAGATGAGATTCGCAATATTCGCAGGGAAATATTAAAGTCGACGGGTGAAAAGATAGATTATGAAAGTCCATTATTTCAACTCTTAAAAAGAGGTATTGGTATTTATATTCATAATAATTCATCAGAATATAATTGGATCGTTCAAAGACTGCTAAGTGAAAAGAAATTATCAATTGTTTTATCGGATAGAACATTGTGTTTAGGAATTGATTTACCAATTAGGACATCATGTTTTACTGGTTATAAAAGCCCATGTTTTACAAAAGAAGATTATCTACAAATGAGTGGACGGGCCGGTAGAAGGGGAAAAGATAATCAAGGGAATATAATTTTCCACAATATTGATAATTATGATTCACTAATGAAAGGTGAATTACCTTCATTATCTTTTATGAATAAGAAACTTCCTACTAATTATCAAATAGTAACAAAATTAAACAAAAATATTCATTTAGATAAATTTAATATTTTAGATGAATTATCAATCGATACAACTTATAGTGATCGATTTAAATTATTATGGTACTTGCGTAATTATGAAAAAGCATATGAATTTGTAACCAGTCTTGTTAAATATGAAAGAGAATTATTTAATACAATTGATAAAGAACTTTATGTATTTGAATTATTAATAGACTTGTTAGAGTTAGATAAAGATATATATATTAAGAAATACAAAAATTTACAATTTGATAGTAAATTTAAAATTATTCGTGAATTATGTAAGGATATCTGTAATTCAATTCATAAAATTAAATTTAAATATATATATGAAAATTGTTTACTAATCTTTAATAAATAATAATAATATTAAGTTACGTACCCGCATGACCGGAGTAAAGATCATGATGCTTCTGAGACATCCAATCCATAGTGTGTTCGGCATCCGAGGTACCTGGGGCAAGTACGGCCGCACCAGTCGCTAATGGACCAATTAACAACCCAACAAGTGTTGATATATTCTCATATAGCATTCCCTTATCAATACATAATGGATATTTTTTAGCGATCTCTTTTACTTTTGCTTCTCCATTACCTTTTACAATACAAGGGTCCCCCGATGCAACTTCATTTACTACATCAGCCGCAGCAACTACTGAATTATCTGGAATACTATCTCTTTGAACATTATCTAAATTAGGATCTTTCTTTCCTTTGTCGGCCATTTCTTTGTCGGCCATTTCTTTGTCGGCAACAATCTCTATATTTTTTTCTTTATTCGATTTCGTAGTTGCTTCGATAGAATTAACAAAAAATATATTTAAATTTAATGCCCTTTCTTCGGCTGTCCTTAACTTCGTACTATTTAAAACTAAAGTTGTGGCGGCTTTCTTTAAAAATCCAGAATCTTTAAATGATTTTTTATAGATTGATTTAATTTTTTCTACTGCTTTTTTAGTATCTTTATCTGTATCATTTTCACCTCCCGCGACAATATCATCCGTAATTAAGATAGATCTTAATTTAGCTTTATATAATTCATTATCGCTTTCTTTTTCTTTACGGAATTTGGAAATAAATAATTTATTACTTAAATTCTCTTTTAATATATTTTTTTCTCTAATTTTATCGTCTAATTCATCAATACTTTCTTTCGTATAGTCTTCTGAATCTAAGATACTTAAATATGTTAGAATTGTGGCTTTATCTTGTTGTATAATACTGGCATATAGTTTATTAGCGATAGTTAATGATTTTTCAGAATGAGCCCCTGCTTTTATTTTATCATATTTTTTAAAAATTTTTTTAAACATCTTATCCAATTCTATTCTTTTATCTTCTTCCATTAGGAATTTAGAATATAACTCACTCACTTTATTTAAATTATTATTTATTCTTATTGAACGGGGGTCAATTTTATTATTTTTCTTGGTTTTTTTCTTATTTTTTTTATTTTTCTTATCTTTTGTTTTTTTTGAAGGCATAATAATATAACTTAGATAATAATTGAATATAGTTATCATCTATATTAATGACTGCTATCCCTTAGGCGCCACCTGGGGCGTTGTGGTCATCGACATGCTCCCAAAGAGGCATAACATAGTAATGGGCAATTGAAGACTTTTGATATTATCACCCATTTCAATATATGATCTATTTTTTGCGTCACACTGTTCCTGTGTTAAATCTTGTTTAACATATCTATCACAACCCATATGTGATAGGATCTTTCTAGTTATAGCACCAAATATTGGTCTCGCGGCCATTCTTATCATCATCGGAAACATCTTCTTGGCATTCTGGTGATCAGGGACCCACATATGTTCATATATATCATCCGGAAATATATGTCTCAGATCCATAAAAGTATCTAATCCCAATAAAATCAAAAAAGCAAATCCAACTACAGCCCCAGTTACCTTCAGTGTGGTGCCTTTCCAACCTCCCCCACGTTGACCTTTTCTTTTCGCCTTTAATATTTTAAAATCATTAAAAAGCTTCTTTTTTTTCTTCTTTATTTCTCTTTTTGAACCTCTAAGTAAGTAAGTAATATCTTCATCTAATTGTGATATTATTTTATTAATATTATTTAGTTCACTCTTAGAAAAAATAGAACTTTTATTTCTTACATATTTCTTAGTCTTTTTCTTCTTATTTTTAAAATTATATTTACGGATCGTTTTCTTCGCCATATATATAATATATATTATTTAAATACACTCATAACATATACATTCACCTAAACCATCTTTTTTTTCTTTATTTTTCTTAATATCCGGTACACAGTGGATACACCATGATAAACGATGCTTTGAACCTAACATAGTTGGTAGATTACATTTATCACCCACACATTGTCCGGCAATTCCACAGTGGTAAAATTTATCACAACCCGCACAATGGATTTTAATCTCATTTGAACCGAGATTAAATATTTGTTTACAGTTCTGGCAACAAATACATTCCTTAATAAAATCTTCAGTTTTAAGGTCTTTATAACTTGGCTCCGGATATATTTTTTTTTTATATTTTTTTCCAGATTTAGTCTTCCTTTTACGAAGCGTTAAACACATCTTAGATATAGTTAAATATATTTATTGATTTATCAAATTTACTATTTTTAACAGAAATAAAATAAATAGTAAGTGTATAATGGAAGCTATCAATGAAGTTAATGAACTATTAACCGCAAAATTATGTTCACCCGTTATTGTATTCGGTGTTGTGGCTATTATATCTCTAATAAGTTTAATCATTTGCTATCGCACACTTGGGAGATATAATACTCTAAAAATGCAAAATTTAAGAAGTCTTTGTATGACACAAGAAATTAAATATTTAGTTGTTTTGGGCGTTACCATGTTTGGTTTATGTCAGTATAATAAAACGGATTTAGCTTGGATATTTTTAATATTCCCTATTATCTATATTATAATTCAAAATAGTCTTCTATATATTCACCTATCATCCGCAGTCCAGAATGCTCCTCTTCCCCCGACAGTTGCAACAGCAGGTTCGTATGGATTAGGACTTAGCGCACCCTTACTTGAACAACAAGGACCGTCTAAACCAGTCATAACAAAACCAGAAATTAAAATACCATCAGTTTCATCGGGTGGAGGATGGGAACATGCCAAACCTAGTAATGGACCTGGTCAAGCCTTTGGTGGATCTTGGGATTCTAATTTTTAAGAAATATGTTTCCGATAAAGAGATTTAGATTTAATTAAATATGGCGGATATTCATTTATATATTTATCATAATCTTTTTCATTTTTTTTAAGCCACAACTTAATAATATTAAACTCCTTTTTAGGACTAATTGAAATCCCATTCAATTCATCAATATCTTCTTTCTTTTTAAAGATTTCCCCAATTATTATATTTTTTATTAAAAGATCCCATGTTTCCTTTAACTGTGAAGCAGGGACCTTAAAAGATATAGAACATCCTTCACGATTATCTGGATATTCCCATGTTGGAAAAATATCATCTTTCATCATAAAAAACATACCATTTTGAAGATGATAAGACTCTAAATTGTCAAGTATGATTTTTGTATCATATAAATTCTCTATTTCTAAAACTTTTTCATAACTCGCATTCGTCCATTCTGTATTAGTAATTGAATGATACCAGAGAGTCCATTTATTATTTGTTAAATAATCACCCATAAATACTATAAATATCCTTTATAAATATCTTTAAATATTATCTTAAATAATTATAAAGGAAGGTAAAATAATTATCCGAATAACTATTTACGAAAATAGATTCACCATTTACTTCATAAATATAATACCATTCTGGAGGTATATACAGATTTAATCCTTTTTTTAATATTATCTTTATCGCCCATTTTTTAATTTCATCATGGCTTTTAGCTACAATATCGTTATGCTTGGGATTAATAATATAAAATATGGTATCTCCAAATAGTTGAGTTATTAAAAGACTATTATGTTTATTTTTCTGAATTGTCACTTTATGGTCCCCCTTAAAAAGATTTAATTTAATTTTTAAATTACAAGTTAATTCATTTGAGAAAGTATTACAAATATTATTCAAGGGATTATATAATTCTAAGTCTTTAATCATATTTTGATTCTCAATTACATAAGTTTGCTTTATTTTGTCATCATTAAATATTGATAGTGATATGTTTTTGTCATTATCTTTAATTATATATCCGGGGTTATCATCCACAATACTTTGAAATGTCATAGTAGATAAAACATCATCATTTATTAAATTATGTATCAACAGTGGAGATTTAGATTGTATATTATCTTGGATCACCGATTTATTTGAATCCTGTAACTGAATTAATTCGGCCGAATGATTAAATTTTTGAGATTCTCTTATAAAATATGCCATAATACCAATTAATATCAATAAAAATATTAGTATCATTAAATTATATAAAGATATATGAAAATAATCATCTATAAATAACGAAGATGGAAGATACAAGGCTAATTGGACGCGTTAATTGGTTCGATTCTAAGAAAGGATATGGTTTTATAACTGTTATGACAAAGGAACACGAGAATACAGGCAAAGATATTTTTATTCATTATACAAGTATTAGTGTTGAAAGTCATTATAAAAAAGTATTCCCCGGAGAATATGTTGAATTTGAATTAGAAAATAGAGAGGATCGTCTATGTTGTGTAAATGTAACTGGTCCTATGGGTGGCCCACTTCTAGTTGACAATGAAAATCATCGTTATAGGGTTTTACCGAAGGGCCGAAACGAAACAAACGAAAAAAATGATGTACCAGATAATTCGGAAGAAGTAATGTAAATTTGATAGTTTATATGGTTATTTATTATCTAACTAAATCTAATAATGCCAATAAAACTAAGATCAGGAAAAATAATAAATAAATATTTTAAAGATGAAAATCAACCTTTTAAATTAATATTAGCGCCAGAAAAATTTTGTTCAAAAAAAGATGTATATATTGACTTTGATAGAGCTAGCAGAGAATGGAGGAAAAATAAAATAAGTTTAGGGGAAGGAATGTTTAGATATAAAAAATAATATTTATAGATCGCCGACAAACCTAGTAGCGTCTATAGCAGCACCACTTTTAACCTTTTTAGATTTAGATTTCTTTTTTAGATTTTTCTTTTTCTTTTTTATTTTATCAGCTAATTTCTTTTTCTGTTTTAGATTTAACTTGGTTATTCTTCTAGTTAAATCCATATTTTCTTTACTTTTTGCATAGTCTATCATCGTTTGATTCACTTTATTTTTGAGTTTTTTATCATTCTCAATACTCTCTTTTGCTAATTTATTCAAGTTAACTCTTTTTGTTTTTTTTTTAGTTCTTTTTGAATTATGTTTCTTAGCCATATATATATATATATAAATATATATTTATTCAATTAAACATTCTTTAATTTGATAAATTTCTTTCTTCTTCTTTTTCCTTTTTTCAATTTTTACTTTGTCTCCATCTAACTTATAAAGATTAATATCATGATTACTACGTTTATAGTATTGAATCCTTTTATCACACTGTTTCTCAAATACAATTAAATTTGGATGCATATCTTTAATATCAATTACAAGAGGATGAAATTCCCGCACATCCGCCTTTTCCCGTAAAATTCTTCCAATGCTCTGAATAACATCACTCTTAGGTGAGGCTAGCACAATTGTATTTAATTTTGGTATATCCATTCCCTCAGATGCCATAGAGAAAGTTCCAAGGATAATATTTTTTTCTTGAGAATCCCTTAATTCATTTGGTTTCATTCCCCCAACATATAATCCAGCACATGAATCTTCTAAACTCGTATTAAGCCATGTCAAAGTTTCATTTAAATAATCTCTACGGTCACTTAAAATTAATATTTTACGTCCTATATTATATTCTTTTGTAACTAAATTATTAATAAAAGAACTCCTCTCTTTATAACTACATATGTTATTTATCATTCTAGGCATACACTGCTTTCCATTTCGAAGGATCTCCTCTTTTGAATACAATGGATCATCACTAGTATACTCGTATACTCTTGTCTCAATATAATCTGTATTTTTTTCTTTTGTACAGTAAACCATAGGACCAATATACCACTCAAATACTTTTCTTAATCCATCTTTCCTATCTGGAGTAGCTGATAATCCAAGCATATATTTAGATGATACTTTCGTCATTGATCTGTGAAAAACTTCGGCCCCCAAATGATGACATTCATCAAATACTGCTAAACCAAAAGATGAAAATACATCGGGATCATACTCTTTCATCGATAAACTCTGAACCATCGCCAAAACAATATCTTTATTCTCAATATCAACGGTATTTTGCTGAACTTTACCTATTCTAGCATCAGGTAAAAATTCAAGAATTCTATCTCTCCACTGTGTCATTAAGAAATCTTTATGAACCACCACTATCGTTTTCACTTTTAATAGCGCAATAATCCATAATGCTAATACTGTTTTCCCACCACCACACTTTAAAGAAATAAGTCCGCCACCATTCTTTAAAGCCGCATCATGATATATTTTAACAATTGGTTCCTGTTCTTTTCTTAAGGAACCTTTAAATTTAAGATTAATTATATCACCCTCATTTAATTTCGTTTTTTGGGCTAGACCAAACTTATCTTGTCCATAAAATCTTGGCAAATAAAGACTATTTGGGCTCTCCATAAATAAGTTAAATTTTTTTTCATTCTTTTCACCAAAATCGTTAAAAACAAACGGACTAACCGTTAAATCCTTTTTTATTTCGGTTAATTCTTTTAAATTAAAATCTTTTTTTTTTATCTTATAACCATGG
>NYXF01000090.1 GCA_002685455.1 Porticoccus sp.
CATCAGGTGTGTTTCAACCCCTAAACCATTAAAGATCCCCGCAAATTCGATCGCTATGTAACCACCTCCAACGATCAAAATCTTTTTAGGTAATGATTTTAAAAAAAAGGCTTCATCAGAAGATACTATGAAATTATTACCAGGAAAATCTGGAGTATATGGCTTTCCACCCGTAGCAACCAAAATATTTTTAGCTGTGTATATTTTTTTTTCTACCTCTACGGAATGAGGTCCAGTAACAAGTCCCACTCCTTTGATAATTTTTGCGCCAGAATTTTCTAGCAAGTTTCTGTAAATACCATTTAACCTTTTTATCTCTTCATTTTTATTTTCTACAAGAGTTTGCCACTCAAATTTACTATTTTCTATATTCCATCCAAAACCCTTAGACTCCTCAAATTTTTGACCGTACTCGGAAGCATATACAAATAATTTTTTTGGTATACAACCAACATTTACACAGGTGCCGCCTAGTTCTCGAGATTCAATTATTGCAACTTTTAAGCCTTTACTCGAGCTCATACGAGCAGTCCTGACACCTCCAGAACCTGCTCCGATTACAATAAGATCATAATCATAATGCATAGGAAACCTCAATTTTTTTTCTTTGATTTAAACCATGATAATTTGTTATGTAGCAATACCACTGATCCAACAATAATTAAAGTCGGAGCTTTAGCTCCACCAGCTCTTACGATTTTAGGTAGGGTTTGAAGGTCTGCAACATAAGTTTCTTGGTTTCTTGTTGTCCCTTTCTCTACTAAGGCAGCTGGAGTTTTAGGATCCATGCCGAATAAGATTAATTTTTCGCAAATTATCTCTAAACCATTTAAACCCATATAAAAAACTAGAGTTTGGTTAAGTGCAGTTAGTTCTTTCCAATTTAAATCTAAAAAATTATTTTTTTGATGACCTGCTATAAAGCGAACTGACTGAGCATGATCTCTATGAGTAAGAGGTATACCTGCATAACTCGCACAACCAGAAGCTGCTGTTATACCGGGTACCACTTGAAACGGTATATTGTATTCTCCTAGATGCTCTATTTCTTCACCTCCGCGGCCAAAGATAAATGGATCGCCGCCTTTCAATCGTAAAACACGGTTTCCTGCTTGCGCATAATCAACTAA
Organism: Porticoccus sp.; assembly: GCA_002685455.1. The sequence goes on from NYXF01000090.1 coordinate 1,131, forward strand.
CTTTTTATTAATGTTTTCTTGTGTTACTGGATGCTCCCCAACTGTTTTTCCAACAAAAACAAGCTCAGCATCTCGCCTAACTAAATTTAAAACCTCCTTTGAAATCAATCTATCGTATAAAACTATATCTGCTTTTTGCATAAGTCTTAATGCTCTAAAAGTAAGCAAATCAGGGTCTCCTGGGCCCCCGCCTACCAAATAAACCTCACCTAAAATTTTGGGTGTATCATCTTCAATTTTCTGTTGGAGCTTGGCCTCTGCAGCAGAATTTTTATCTGTATAAACAAGCTCTGCCACTTCACCAGTAAAAATATCTTCCCAAAAAGCTTTACGGCTATTTGGATTAGTAATTTTTTCTTTAACCAAGGGGCGAAATTTTCGAGCCAGCTCAGCTAATCTTCCATAAGCCGATGGAATAATACTTTCTAATTTAGTTCTCAGCATCCTTACTAGTACTGGGGCAGCGCCACCACTACTTATTGCCAACAGCATTGGGCTCCTATCTACAATCGAAGGAAAAATAACTGTACATAATTCTGGCTGATCGACTACATTGACTGGTATATTTAATGATTTAGCGTAGCTCGATACCTGAATATTGATCTTTTCATCATTAGTCGCAGAAATGACTAGATAAGAATTTTTTAAATCATTGTTTTCATATGTTTTTTTATATATTTTTATCAGTTGGTTAGTTGCGAGCTCTTCAATTCTATAGTCGATATTTGGTGCAATAATGTCTATTAAAGCTCCAGCCTCCATCAGGGGGCGTATTTTTCTGAGCGCTATAGAGCCAGCGCCTATTACGACGCAGCGTTTATTTTTTATATTGTGAAATAAAGGGAGAAATTCCATAAGTTTTATGTAACTTTACTTCCAATAACTGTTTGAGACCCCATGAACTTTTGAAGTACCTTTGGTATCTCTATTGAGCCATCTGCCAACTGATAATTCTCCATTATTGCAACTAATGTTCTTCCAACAGCTAAACCTGAACCATTTAATGTGTGGACTAACTCTGGCTTTCCGGTTACTGTATTACGCCATCTAATCATTGATCGACGAGCCTGAAAATCTCTAAAGTTGCTACATGAAGATATCTCTCTATAAGATTCTTGAGAGGGGATCCAGACCTCAATATCGTAGGTTTTTGCAGCTGAGAAGCCAATATCTGCGCCACATAATAGAACTGTTCTATATGGAAGTTCCAGATTCTTTAAAATAGTTTCTGCATGCTCTACGATAGACTCTAGAGCTTCTGATGAATTTTTTGGATCTACAAATTGAACTAACTCAATTTTTTCAAACTGATGCTGTCGAATCATACCCTTGGTGTCTTTACCATAGCTCCCAGCTTCGCTTCTAAAGCAAGGGCTATGGCAAGTGAGTTTTATCGGAAGAGCCTCAGCATCAAGAATTTGATCTCTATATATGTTTGTTACTGGTACTTCTGCTGTTGGTATGAGGTACAGGTTTCTCTCGTCTTGGAGCTTAAACAAGTCCTCCTCGAACTTTGGTAGCTGTCCAGTACCAAATAGTGAATCTTTGTTAACAATTAAGGGTACATTCACCTCCTCATAACCATGTTTTGATTGATGGGTATCCAACATATACTGACATAATGCTCTGTGCATTCTAGCAATATCACCCTTCATAACTGAGAAACGCGAACTTGCAATCCTTACACCAGACTCAAAATCTAACATGCCTGTAATTTCACCTAAATCTACATGATTTTTCACTTTGAAGGAAAATTCACGTTTAGAACCCCAACGCCGAATTTCTAAATTGTCTGACTCATTGGCGCCTGATGGAACTTGATCGTCAGGTAAATTTGGGATAATACGTAGATATTCATCAAGCTCAATCTTTATTTTATCCAATTTATATTCTGCTTCTGAGCAAGATTTTTTTAAATTCTCACCCTTACTTTTTAATAAGGCGATATCTTTCTGATTTTTTGCCTCAGAAATAGCCTTCCCCATCATTTTTGAGTAGGTATTCCTTTCTGACTGCAAATTTTGAGAAATTTCTTGTAGTTCTCGACGCTTAAATTCAAGTTTATCAAGATAATCAATATCAAGTTTAAAGCCTCGAATTAAGAGTTTTTTTGCAACTAAGTTAGGCTCGGAGCGAATAAGCTTTATATCCAACATAAGATTTCATTTTTTCCTAAAAAAGACGCATCAAAGTTATTGCGCATAAAGTTCCCGTAAGACAAAGAAAAATGGTTCCAAATACATATAGAGCTGAAAGTATTATTTGACCATTTTGCCACATAACTAGTGCTTCAAGCGAAAACGCTGAAAATGTTGTAAATCCACCCAGGAATCCAACCATTAATAAGTTTCTCAATTCTGTAGGGAAGAAACCTTTTTCGATTACAAGAACATAAAAACAACCTACTAAAAATGATCCAACTAGATTTACCAGAAATGTTCCTAGCGGATAACGCTCGTTAAATATGTTCATAGCATATAAATTAACAGTGTAACGAGCCACGGAACCAAGTGCACCGCCAAATGCTACAGCCAACCATTGCATTATATTCTCCCTAAACTCAAATTTCATAAACCAATAAAACTTACTTGAAAAAGTAAAATTTACTTATATTTGATCACATCAGCCCCGTCGGGGGGGTAAAATTCAAAGCTTTGATTAATTTCTTTATTAAGCACAGTTTTCGTAAAGTATATTTCAGACCTATGGCCTAGAGAACTCCACAATTTCATTGACGATGGAATTTTGTTGTCAAAGCTAATCTGTATTTTTTTATAAAGACTCTCGGTATTAGTTGGCACCAGTGTAAAGTCAATAAAATGATTATTTGAACATTTAATATCATAGATTAATTCATTTCCTTCAATATTTCCTATTAATAAAATAGCTGGATTTATATTAAAGTCTTGAACGAACTTGCTCACCGTGACTTGCTGAAGATCAGGATCATATATCCAAATATTTTTATTATTAGCTATTATATGTTGTTCCAGAGGAGCTTGAGAAATCCAATATATATTACCTGGTTTTTTTGCAAAAAAATGTCCAAAAATCTTTTGGTTGATAGTATTTTTATCATCATAGTTAATTTGTGTGAAATCTGCGCTAATTGTGCTGATAGATTTAAGAAGATACTGTAATTTTTTTTTGCAACCCAAAGGATAGTTTTCTGTCTCACTTTCAGCAACAGCAGAAAAAAAACTGAATAAAAATATAATTGTTAATGATCGCCCCATCATTAATCTCTCGGTGGAGTTGGGGCTAAAACGTCTCTGTTACCGTTCAAACCCATCTCACTGACGACACCAGATACTTCCATTTGTTCTACTAATCTAGCTGCCCTATTGTATCCAATTCTTAGTTTTCGTTGCACTGATGAAATTGAAGCTTTACGAGTTTCAATTACAAAAGCTACAGCCTCGTCATAAAGCTCATCTGACTCCTGGCTACTAGAGTCAGAAGAATCATTAACATATCCGGGGACTGGTATATTATTTGTAACTATCTCGCTTGTTATATCCTCTAAGTATTCTGGTGCTCCCCTGCTTTTCCAATCAGCGACAACTCTATGTACTTCATGATCATCAACAAAAGCACCATGAACTCGAACTGGAACACCAGTACCAGGAGGCAAGTAAAGCAAATCACCATGACCCAGCAGAGATTCTGCACCACTTTGATCTAATATAGTTCTTGAATCAATCTTTGAAGAAACTTGAAATGCAATGCGGCTTGGTACATTAGCTTTTATTAAACCTGTAATCACATCCACTGAAGGTCTTTGTGTTGCAAGGATCAGATGTATACCAGCTGCTCTGGCTTTTTGTGCTATACGAGCAATTAGCTGCTCAACTTTTTTACCAACTATCATCATCATGTCAGCAAATTCATCAACAACTACTACAATATATGGCAATTTTTTTAATTCGGAAGGTGAATCATCCTCAGACATGAGTAATTCGTCTGCCCTCCACAAAGGGTCAAGAAGTGGTTTACCTGCCATAAGCCCATCTGCAACTTTTTTATTGTACCCTGCAAGATTTCTCACTCCAAGGGCTGACATTAACTTATAACGACGCTCCATCTCACCAACACACCACCTTAAACTACTTGCTGCATCCTTCATATCTGTAACAACTGGTGTCAATAAATGCGGTATATCGTCATAGACAGATAGCTCTAACATTTTGGGATCAATTAATATGAGTCGCACGTCGTCTGGGGTTGATTTATATAATAAACTTAGCAACATTGAGTTAATGCCGACTGATTTTCCAGAGCCAGTCGTTCCAGCTACGAGCAAGTGTGGCATTTTTGCAAGATCTGCACATACTGGTTGACCTGAAATATCGTTGCCAAGCGCTAATGTTAACGCAGACTTTGCTTCCTCATATACCACTGATGAGAGTACTTCGCTCAGTCTAACCATTTCTCTATGTTCATTTGGAATTTCAATTCCTACGAAAGATTTTCCAGGTATCACCTCAACCACTCTAACGCTTACGACGGCTAATGATCTTGCTAAATCTCTAGAAAGAGCACTTATCCTGCTAGCCTTAATTCCAGCCGCTGGCTGAATTTCGAAGCATGTGACAACTGGTCCTGGTAAAACCTCTATAACTTCTGCAGTAATCCCAAAGTCCTGCAATTTTAACTCTAATTGTTTGGACATTGCCTGCAAAGATTCTTTAGAAAAAGCTTTGCTATTATCGGTGCTAGCTTTATCAAGTAAACCTAGAGCTGGCAATACTGCTAAATTTGTTTCAGCAAAAAAGGATATTTGTTTTTCTTTTTCGACACGATCACTAATTGATGGTTTTTTAGAGGGAGACTGAATATTCAGAGGTTGTCTAGCAAACTCTTTCTTGGCTTGTTTTTCTTGTGCTTCTTTTCGTTGTTTTTGAGCAAGTGCAGTCTGCGCAATTTCAATTTTCTTTGCCGTACGAGCCTCAAGTCGCCGAGAAATATAATCATTAAATTTCAATAATGATTTAATAATTGTTTCAATAAGACCCAACCAAGATAGATCAGTGAATACAGTTAAGCCAAATAAAAAAACAGCGGCTAGAATAATAGTGCTCCCAACGTCACTAAATGCAGCTAGAGCAGCGCTTTCAACTGAAGAACCAAGAATGCCCCCGACGCCAAAGGGCAAATCGTTCGTCTCGCCTGAATAGTGAATTGAGGCCAACGAAGTAGCGCTTACAAGCACCATTATTAGCCCTAATATACGGAGAGTAAAAACTAAACTATCTATTCCAGATTCGTTATCTCGCCGAGTTTTATAAACATTCCACGCTCTTAGAGCTAATAAAGTAGGCAATAAAAAAGCTATATAGCCAAAAAGAGAGAAAAGGATATCTGATAGCCATGCCCCAAAAAAACCGCCAGAGTTTTCGATATGTTCGACGTCTCCAGCATGCGACCAACCTGGATCATCAGGTGAGTTTGTTGCTAAGGCAACTAGAAGATATGCACAAATGACTAGCCAGCCAATTAGTGCTCCCTCCTTCAAAATAAAGCTTAGTTTAGATGGCTTTAATTTATTATTTTTTTCTTTGTCCAAGTCAATATCCTTGCTGCTTAATATCCATTCTATTGTAAACATAGATGGAAAAATTGCTAAAGGTCAATTAATTTTTATTATACTATAAGCTTAGTTTATGAGCTTCATAATTAATTCGCTCTGTAACTATTGAAATATTTTTATTATCATGAGTTTTTTTGGACGTGTGAAGGTCAAATATATGTCAAATACTCAACATCACAAATTAATCATCCTTGGTTCAGGTCCCGCTGGCTATACTGCAGCAATTTATGCAGCAAGAGCAAATCTTGATCCGGTAATCATTACTGGAATACAACAAGGTGGACAATTAACTACAACAACAGATGTAGACAATTGGCCCGGTGATCCTCACGGACTTCAAGGCCCAGATCTTATGGTAAGAATGCAAGAGCATGCTGAAAGATTCGATACAAAGATTATTTATGATCACATAGAAAGTGTTGATTTGAGTAAAAGACCTTTTGTTTTAAATGGTAGCAGTAAATTCACTTGTGATGCTTTAATAATAACTACAGGTGCGTCTGCGCAATATCTTGGGTTAGATTCCGAGGAAAAGTTTATGGGTAAAGGTGTAAGTGCTTGTGCAACTTGCGATGGATTTTTTTATAGAGGAAAGAAAGTAGCTGTCATAGGTGGAGGTAATACAGCTGTAGAGGAGGCTCTTTATCTTTCAAATATATGTAGCGAAGTCACACTTGTTCATCGCAGAGATACCCTTAGATCTGAAAAAATACTTCGTGATAAATTACTAGAAAGAGCCAAAAATGGAAATGTAAAAATATTGTGGAATCATACTCTTGAGGAAATATGCGGGGATGAATCTGGTGTTTCAAGTCTTTCTCTAAGAAGCACAATTGATGATACTGAAGTTAATCACGAAGTTAGCGGGGTTTTCATAGCTATTGGTCATAAACCTAATACAGATATCTTTTTAAATCAGTTAGATATGGAAAATGGTTATATAATCGTAAAAGGTGGTCTAGACGGAAATGCTACAGGGGTAAGTATAGATGGTGTTTTTGCTGCTGGAGATGTAGCTGATCATGTTTATCGGCAAGCAATAACATCAGCTGGCTCTGGATGTATGGCGGCATTGGATGCAGAAAAATATCTTGATGATTTAACATAAGTAATAGATGCATAAAATCAAACGACTTGATAATAAAGATATAAATTTTCCAGACCCAAATCTAGCACTTAGAGAACCTAATGGACTTGTTGCATATATGGGTAATCTAGACGTTGAAACACTACTACAGGCATATAAAAAAGGTATTTTCCCTTGGTATGAGGAGAAACTTCAGCCAATTTTGTGGTGGTCACCAAATCCCAGAGCAGTCATTTTTCCAGATAGTATTAGGATTTCCCGCTCTCTCAAGAAGGCTATCAGAAACCAGCCATGGGAGATAAGGATTAATACACAATTTGAGTCTGTAATAAATTATTGTAAAAATCTTCGAGAAAATGAGAAAAAGGGTACGTGGATCAATAGTAACATTCAGAATTCCTTTATTGATCTTCATTTTTCTGGGTTTGCTCACTCTTTAGAAGTTTGGTTAAATAATAATTTGGTTGGCGGATTGTATGGAGTTGTTATAGGTGACGTATTTTGTGGAGAATCTATGTTTAGCCTAAAATCGAATGCATCCAAAATAGCACTGGTTCAATTGGCTCTTTTATTAAAAAAATATACAAAAAATGGATTAATTGATTGTCAAATTGAAAATGAGCACCTAACTTCAATGGGAAGTGAGAATATCTCAAGAAAAGATTTTTTATCGCATCTTAAAAATTCAGATGATAAACCGAATTTTTGGCCCAACTATTGGAAATTTATGACGATATAGTCAATTAATACCTATTTTTTAATTTAAAAAGAACACATTATTATGTCAAGAGATGTATCACCTGATTTCAGAAGAATAAGAGTATTCTTAACCAATCCTCATCCATGTAGCTACTTACCAGGTAATGAAGCAACTACAGCTTTTGTTGCTGCTGCTGATCCAAACCTTGAGGTAATTTCGCATATTGAAATCACCTCTCGGCTGTATTCTCAGCTTTCTGATATGGGATTTAGGCGAAGTGGACAATATTTTTATTCACCAAGATGTAAGTCCTGTGACGCTTGCATATCAGCAAGAGTAGTAGTCAGCTCATTCAAAAATAGTAAGCAACAGAAACGTTGTTTGAAACGTAATGAGGATCTATCAGTATCAGTTGTCACAGAAATTGACGAACAGGAGCATTACCCTCTCTACAAAAAATATATCAGCACAAGACATGCCGATGGAGATATGTATCCGCCTAACTTGCCACAATTCAGAGATTTTATAGGGAATCTTCGTGAATATTCCAAAATATTAGAAGTAAGACACAATGGAGAATTAATTTCTGCTGGTGTCATTGATTATTTAGAGGATGGTTTATCGGCAATTTATAGTTATTATTCTACAGATCCTATTTATAAAAAAAGAAGCTTGGGTAAATTTTCTATCCTATCTCAGATATATCTGGCGAAGGAATTAGGTCTATCTTATTTATATTTGGGGTATTGGATAGAAAATAGCCCAAAAATGGCTTATAAATCAAATTATCGGCCTATGGAGATATTGAAAGACAGACAATGGACACTACTTGATTGACTTTGTTTTTTTTTCAGGCAGAATGCGGCTAAATTTATAATACCGATCTACACCTACTGAGTAA
>NYXF01000011.1 GCA_002685455.1 Porticoccus sp.
AAATAAAAATTCACTTATTCCATATTCGTTTAGTTTTATATTCGATTTTTCTAGATTAAAAATTGTTTGATTTATTACATTTATATGATTTTCTATCATACTTATATCCCTATTTTATTATATTTGATCCCGGTTTTCTTAATTACAGGTCCATTTTTACCAGATCTTTCATTGTGTATTATAGCATTATTCGGATTAATTTTTCTTATCAGAAATAAAAATTGGAGTTCACTGATTATAAGCCCAATAATATTATTATTAATTACTTTTTATTTTTATTCATTATTAAATTCTTTATTTTCTGACCATATCTCTATTTCACTTGAACATTCACTTTTCTATTTCAGATATATTTTTTTTCTTATTTCTATTTATTTATTATTTTCTAATTTGAAATATAAAATTATTGAAAATCTTTTAAAGTTTTCCTTTTTTTCAACATTAGTTGTAACAATAGATTTATACATTCAGTATTTATTTGGACAAAATATCTTTGGGTATGTTATGGACCCTAATATAAGAGGAATGAGATTTAGTGGTTTTTTTAGGGATGAATGGATTGCAGGCAGTTATTTGTCTAGATTATTGCCTTTTGTTTTAATTTATTATTTTTATTTAATAAAAAAAAAGAATATTTCACTTAAACTCAGAGTCTTATACTTATTTTCTATTTGTTTAATATTTTCTGGTGTATTGCTCTCTGGCGAAAGGATTGCTACATTTTTTTTAATAGTACAAATATTTTTTTTTATAATCATTAATCTAAATGAAAAAAAACTAATTAAATATTTTATTTTATTGCTAGTATTGATTTCTTCTATTTTTATCCTTACGGATAGCAATATGAAAAAAAGAATTATTAATGTTACCCTCGACTCTTTTAAAATGAATACAAATATAAATGGGTTAATATTATTTACGCCAGCTCACCATGCACATTACCTAACTGCTTGGAATATGTTTAAAGACAAACCTTTATTTGGACATGGTTCAAAAAGTTTTAGAATAATTTGTGATGATCCAAATTATGTTGAAGTTGTAAAATTCGAATCAGTAAACAATGGCATTACATACACTGAAGAAATCAATGGATGCTCTACACATCCCCATAATATTTTATTAGAATTATTATCAGAAAATGGAATAGTTGGTTGTCTAATTTTTTATCTTTTATATCTCTTCATATTAAGAATTTTTATACAAAGTTTATTTTTATTTTACAAACAAAAGGATAAATCAATTGAATTAATAATTTTATTATTTTGCTCTTTATCTTTTCTTTTACAATTTTTTCCATTTTTACCTAGTGGGAGTTTTTTCCATAATTGGTTATCTGTATTATATTATCTACCACTATCTTTTATTTATATGATTAAAATTAGTAAAAAGACTTAAAAGTAATTTTCATAAATTAACTGATATAAACTTATAAAATATTGTTTAATATTGCATTTAATAATGTAAATTTAGCACGAACTATCACATTTATATTATGAATATTTTATTAGTAGGGGGAGCTGGTTATGTAGGGGGTGCTATTACACATCTTTTGTCTAAAAATAATAACTTTAATTTAACAGTCTTGGACTCATTAATTTATGAAGAATCTTATAGAAAAGAAATTAAATTTATTAAATGTGATATTCGTAATCACATTGAAATTAACAAAATACTACCCCAATTTGACATAGTAATATGGATGGCTGCCTTGGTTGGTGATGGTGCCTGTGAAATAAATAAAAAAATCACTCTTGACGTTAATGTTCACTCAGTAAAAAATCTTGTTGATAATTTTAATGGTAAAATTATTTTTTTTTCCACTTGTTCAGTATATGGATATCAAGATAGAGAAATAGATGAGGACTCTAAGCTCAATCCCCTTTCAACCTATGCAAAATCTAAGATAGAAGCTGAAGAAATACTTAAGAATGCAAATACTATAATTTTTAGATTAGGCACATTATTTGGTATTTCAGATATTTTTTCTAGAATACGTATGGACCTTGTTGTTAACCTTTTAGTGATGAAATCTATTAAAGAAAAAAAGATTAAAGTTTATGGTGGTGAGCAATACCGTCCGTTGCTTCATGTCAAAGATGTAGCTAGAGCTGTAGAAACAGTACTAATCAATAAACAAAAAAATGATATCTACAACCTAAGTTATAAAAATTATAAGATTATTGATTTAGCAAAAGAAATTTTACTAAATTTTGAAGATGTAGAACTATTATACGATGATCAAACTTTTCAAGACAATAGAAATTATCGTGTGAGTAGTAAAAAGTTTAATGAAATGTATAATTTTAATTACAATTTTAATGTAAAAGATGGAGTTGTTGAATTAAAAAAACTTATAGAGGAAGAAAGAATCGTTAATTTAGCAAATCCTAGGTATTCAAACGTAGATTTTCTTAAGGAGTATTTAAAATAAATGAATAATTTAAGTTTACCTACTTATATAAATTTAGGATCAGCTTATGATGAAAGAGGCTTCATTGAATTTTTTAACGAATTTTACAAATTTAAAACACAAAGGTTTTATATAATTAACAATAATCAAAGTAATTTCATAAGGGCATGGCATGCACACAAAAAAGAATCAAAAATTTTTTTTAGTTTAAATGGCTTTATTCAAATTTCTGCTGTTAAAATTGATAATTTTAAAAAACCAAGTAAAGACTTGCCAATAAATAATTTTTATTTAGGAAATAAATCACAAAAAATTTTATATATTCCAGGAGGTTACGCTAATGGAATTAAATTTTTTAATCCTAACGATAGAATACTTGTATTTTCATCGTCAAAATTAAATGAATCCATTAAAGATGATTATAGATATGACTTTGACTTTTGGGACCCGTGGAAAGTTACTTATAAATAAATGATCAATAAAAAAGTATTGATATTAGGTGGAAATGGAATGTTGGGTAAAGATATGATTAGTGCATTTATAAATCATGGCTTCAAAAATATTTCTTATACAACTAGGTCAACTAAATTAAACAATAATTTAAAACACCTCAAATTTAATATTGACAAAAATATGGAGTCTAAAATTCAAAAATTAAAGAAACTTAAGTTTGATATAGTTATTAACTGTATAGGAATTGTAAAGCCAAGAATTATAGAAAATAGTATTAAATCAATTGAGGAAACTCTTAACGTCAATACCTTATTTCCACATAAATTAGCCAGTATTTTAAACAATAAAACCAAAATTTTTCAAATAACAACTGACTGTGTTTTCTCTGGCAGCAAAGGTAATTATGACGAAAATTCTAAATATGATGCTAGTGACCTTTATGGTATGTCAAAGAGCTTAGGCGAAGTTAAATACAATAATTTATATAATGTTAGATGTTCAATAATCGGTAGAGAGATAAATACAAGTTACTCTTTAGTAGAATGGTTTTTATCCCAGAAAAATAAAAAAGTAAATGGTTTTAAAGATCATCTTTGGAATGGAGTATCTACGATTGTTTATTCAAATCTTCTTTGTTCTATAATTTTGCATATGATTAAAATACCAAATAATTTACATATTTTACCTAAAGATAAAGTTTCTAAATATAAACTTCTACAGATTTTTGAAAATCATTTTAAAAACAATGTAACTGTAATCCCATTTGTTTCAAAATCAAAAATAGACAGGACATTGTCTACTAAATTTAAAAATATTAATAATGAGATTTGGAATAAAAGTATTTATAAAAAAAAATTGTCAATTAACGAAATTGTAAAAACAATATGACTATGAAATTGCTAACAATATTTGGTACAAGACCAGAATTAATAAGATTATCTTTAATTTTGAGAGATTTAGATAAGTATACAAATAATATTACTGTTCATACGGGGCAAAATTATGATTTCGAATTAGATGGTATATTTTTAAAGGAGTTAGAAATAAGAAAGCCTGATTATTATTTAAACTCTCAAGGAACTTTTGCTGAACAGATTTCAAATTCTTTTACTAAAATTGAAAAGATTTTAAAAAAAGAAAAACCAGATAAGTTATTAGTGCTTGGAGATACAAATTCAAGTTTAACATCAATCATTGCTAAAAGATTACATATTCCTATATATCATATTGAGGCAGGTAACAGGAGTTTTAACCCATTTAGCCCTGAAGAAATAAATAGAAAAATAATTGATCATAGTGCTGACTTACATATGGTCTACTCTAACAGAAGTTTTAATCACTTAAAAAAAGAGGGTATTAAAGAAAAAAGTATTTTCATTGTGGGTAATCCCATATTTGAAGTTTTAAATTATTACAATCGTAAGATAAACAAATCAAAAATTCTTAATAGATTAAAAATAAAAAGAAAAAAATACATATCTATGACACTTCATAGAGAAGAAAATGTAGATAATTTAGAGAAGTTAAAAGGAATATTAGACTACTTAAAAAAAATAAATAATGATTTTAATATGCAAATAATATGGCCAATTCATCCAAGATCAAAAGTAAAATTTAATAATTTGAAGCTTAAAAAGGAATATAGCTTTATTTCTTTAATCAAACCATTGGGTTTTTTTGATTATGTAAAACTCCAAAAAAATTCATTTCTTGTTATTACTGATAGTGGAACCGTCCAAGAAGAATGCTCAATTAATAAAATACCCCAAATAATACTTAGAGATTCAACTGAAAGAGACGAAACTTTAGAAAGTGGATCTGGCCTATTAGTCAATAATTTAAAATCTTATGACTATAAAAAATTAAATTTTATAATTTCAAATTCAAGTCTAATAGAGACTCCTCGTGAGTATGTCATAAATAATACAAGTTATAAGATAATAAACTTGCTTTTGAATGATTTTAAAATTTTTTAATAAATATGTATTTAATAATACCCTTAAGCTTATTGATTTTTGTTATTATTTTTTTAAGAGCAAAAATACCTTTTATACCATTTGATAATCTCAATAAAATTCAATCTTTTAATCAACAAGAAGTTCAACTTTCCTTATCTTTAATAGTAATTCCATTTATCGTTTATCATTCATATGGAATTTTATCGTTATTATATTTATCTTTATTTTTAATTGGCTATTTTGATGATAAGTATAGTTTATCTGTAAAGGTTAGATTTTTAATTACAACAATTCTTCTATTCTTTTTAGTTATTTTCTCTAATCAAATAATACAATTTTCATTTTTATCAGATCTCCCTATTTTTTTTTCATTAACTATTACTTTAATATTTTTATTGGGTTTTATACATACAATAAATATGATTGATGGTAGAAATGGTTTTGTCCTAATTGTTTTTATAAATTGTTTAATACTTTTGAATTACAAAATTTTTTTATCGCCTAGCCCCAGTTATGATATTTTAATATTAAACATTATACTTTGTTTGATGTTTGTAATTAATATGCTCAATATTTCTTATCTGGGAAATTCAGGGTCAATTCTTCTAACTATTTTTATTGGAATAATTATAATAAATTCTTATAACCAACAGTTAATATCAGAAAAAGAAATATTTTGTATATTTTCTATACCTTTTTACGATGGCTTAAGGGTTAGCCTTAAAAGATTTTTGAACCAAAAGAACTTATTTCTTCCAGATAATAACCATTTGCATCACATTCCAAAAAATTGGAATTATGGTATTTTTGTAATTTCATTTTTCTTATTAATTCATAATTTACTTGCAATTAACTTCCAATTTCATATCGCTATATTTATACTCATAACATTAATATTTTACTTTTTATTATTTTTTACATTAAAAAGATTTTGAACACTCAAAAATATTAATTCTTCTATCTAAATTTATATTTCTGATTGCTTAACACTCTTATAAATATTAATTCACATACAATTATTTGGTAGCCT
>NYXF01000027.1 GCA_002685455.1 Porticoccus sp.
AAGTCCGAAAATTTTTTTCGTTAAAATCTTATCCATTTTATAATAAGAAAAAATATTTTATTTAAAAAAAAAAAAAGATTAAATTTAATTTATACTTTAGTTTCTACTTTAGTTAGAATACTTTAGTTAGAATACTTTAGTTAGAATACTTTAGTTTATACTTTAGTTAGAGTATGCTAAACCACCCATTCCACTCATTATTCTTAATACATTGTAATTTACAGCATAAATATTAAAAGCAGATACATTCGCAGTATTAAATATAAGTTGTGCGTTATCAATACGAGAAAAATTACATGTTCCACTTGGTTGGTGTTCTTCTGGTTTGAGAGCAAATGAATAAACATTGATTTTCTTTTCTAAATTACTGACATTAGGCAATGGAGTACGATGACCACCAGTGATTAATATTTCTAAACTATCAGTGTTGTCATAGCCCGCTGGAACATGATATGAAGTAATCGTACGATTAACAGTTATTGTCGCCTCAGTCGCCGTATCTACTCTATTGGTGACATACGATGTATATAATCCTCTGGCTTTTGGTTCACTGTCATCAATTGCTGTGATTTGTAGGTTATCTCCTATTTCTGGTATGGCTGCTGTATCTATACTAAATTTAATAGTATTTCCTGTCGTATAATTTGCTGCAGTGGCAGAAACCGTGGCATTTTTTGTTGTGATACCAGTATCAATCGTACCGTGAACATTAGTACTTTCATGATACAATATATTATATCCAGGGACATTTGTATGATACTGATAAGGTTGTCTTAATTGGAAATATTCTTCTTCTTGTGGTTCAAATCTATCATGGCCATTTAATACCAATTTCGCATCAACATATACATTAGTGGCTGCTGAAGTCCATATTAATTCTTTTACTGGATGATTAAAATTTAGATTAAATGTTTCCTTGTCTCCCGGAAATGAATCTTTCTGTAATTGTTCAATCAAATATTCATGTGATACTTGAGCAAATCTACGTCTTTCATCAGTATCAAGATAGATATAATCTGCCCATACTTTACAAGTAGGTATTCCGCCAGTACTTGCAGCAGCCGTCCTTGTACCCCAAGTAAATTTAAGTTTAACTTCATGATACTGTAAAGCAATAAGAGGTAAAGCGAGCCCTGGATTCCTACAAAACCAAAAATAAAGAGGTATTTGAACCATTCCGATTGAATTAATCTGTCCCGTTTTTGTATGTCCATGAGTAAAACTATTTTGCATACATTTAAGTCCATCTTGTTTAGCGGCAGGAGTAGTTAGCTCTTGCCACACCTGATTCCATTCTTTGAAATGTCGGTCAATTAATTGTCCGCCAATTTCTAAATCTACACTATCAATGAGAGAAGAACCATCTGTAATACCTTCCGATGAACTTGTAACATAAATACCACTCACTAAATCACCATTCCTTGAAATAGTAACATCTCCGCTAGTAGTACTTGAACTTAATGTAGAAGTTCCGGCAATAGTTTGCTGAATACATTCCATGGAGAAATTGGTATGTCTGCGATAAACAACCTTAAAGAAAGTAATCTGAGGATTACCAGTCAAGTAAATATCTTGTGCGCCATAAGCAACCAATTGCATTAATCCTCCACCCATTTTATTATATTACATAGAAATATTTTTTTTCTCAAACTAATATTTTTTTTCTCAAACTAATATTTTTCTTTGCTATTGTAAATATAAAATCCAGCAAGTATTGTAAATACACCAAATATCTTTTTTAACTTAACGATATCCATTTCAGAACTGTACTTAGATGAAAGTGAAGCAAATACAGTAAATAAGAAACCCATATAAAGGGATGCTTTTAAATCAACAAATCCCT
Organism: Porticoccus sp.; assembly: GCA_002685455.1. Next base: position 1,844 of record NYXF01000027.1, read on the forward strand.
TTTGATAATAACGTATTGCTGCGAATAATCCTATAGGAGGCAATAACATAAATAATGTTGTTCCGATTCTATGTCTTAGAGAACCAAATATACCAAATAAAGTTAATAAGGGAACTATAATTATTTCGGCACCACCGCCAACTAAACCTGCTAGCAAACCACTTAAAACACCAGCAATAGTTATTCCGAATAAATAATTCATATTAATATCTAAATTATAATAAATAGAATGCCTAAATATAATATTTATATTATTTGTGGTTCAGAAGAAGATTTCTTAAAAAAATCAGAAGAATTATTCAGTGACTATAAATCTAAAATATGTCATATTCAATGGGTCCCAGCAGAATATCTTAAATTAACACAATGTAATAAAAAATTACTCAAAGATCTAAATACAAGGTGGAATACGGATGGTAAAAAAATACTTGCTAAATTAGGGACTATAGCTGCTCATCGTAAAGCACTCTTAGCAATCTATATGAATAAAACCGATAATAATATTATTCTCGAAGCTGATGCTACATTATCAGCAAAGTTGCCACCACCTCCAAATGTTTCATGTTATTTAGGTGGGTGGATTATTCCACCTCAAATAACAAAAGCGGGCGAAGTAAAAATAAATGTTCATCCTAAAAAAGGATTAAATAGTATTGAATATGGTAAATTTAGTGTTTTAATGGCTCATGCGTTATTCATTAAAACATTTGAAGAAGCGATGGAATTATTTCAAACAACTATCACTGATAAGATAAAAAATTATGATGTTCATTTAATTGATTTAGAATTTTTCAAACAATATTATTATCCTCCTATTTTTGTACAAGGGAAACATGTTTCTGAAATTGATAAAGTTACTAATAAGAATGACTTAAGAACACATCTTTATGGACTTAAGATGTAAGATTATCCTGAAGAAAATTCTTTACTTCAAGGAACTCTTGTTGTTGTTGTTGTTTAACTTCCTCCTCTTCTTTATTAAGATCTTTCTTGAGTTGATTAATGATATTAATCCTTACCCGCATTTGCTGATTCATCATTTCACTCATCATATGCTCATTTAGATTTTCAAGGACCTTCTTCCTAAGACGCCTCGTATGTGGAGTATTAGGAATACTATGATCTTCTACAACATCCACCTTTTCTTCTTTGAAATACTCTAGAGCCCCATCGGCTGTCATATTTTCGAATACTTTCTTTGCCCTTTTCTTCTCATCTTCTGTCTTCTTCTTCTTTTTGTCCGCTTGAATAAGAACAAGAATATCATCTCTCTTCTTTTCCAGGCGTTCAATCTTAGGCATATTCCACTCACCCTCAGCAGGTTTAGCATTCCGAATCTTCTTTTCTACGGCACGAAGCCTCCTCTCATTCTCAGAGAGCTTCTTCTTTTGTTCTTGATCGTTAGAATCATCCAGTTTCACGTGCTTAGAAAGAACAGGCATTGTATCACTTTGTTTTGTTAAGAATCTAAGTGTATTTCTTAAATCAAATTTTTCTAAAAAAAAGATACTTCACTAGCTGTATCTTCTTCAGGTATTTCATCTTTAGAATCAACCTGACTCTCTTTACTTAAATCCTCGCTGAGGCTATCTACTTCATTAAGACTATCTAGTTCGTTGAGACCACTTATTTCACTAAGACTACCCATTTCACTATTTACTTCAGGATCATGAACAACTAAACTATCACTTTTTGGTTTCATATCTAAATAATACATTTTGTCTGATTGATCTTCTGACTCATCTAAAGATTCTTTTTTTTCATTTTTATTAATTATATTTTGCATGACACCCTCTATTTTATCTTCGGGCATACAATCATCCTCATCATCCGAGGGCAATTCATCTTCATCATCGCCAAAAACACTTGTTAAATCTGATAACATTTTTAAGAATCCAAATGAAACGGGTTCATCGGGTCCCACTCTTTCCATGATATCAGATAATATTCTTTGTCTTTTTTCAATTTCAGCACGCATTTTTAATGATTCATTTCTTAAGCGTTCCATTTCTTTTGCGATCAAAGTTGGTATTAAAACAATATTCAAAAAGATAATATTAATATTATCTGGGATATGCCTATTAACCTTGCGATTTACATGATGAATCATATTTGCTTGCTCTTCAGATTCCATCAATCCATCTAAATAAAAAGGTTTCTGTCTTGTGCTTAAATCACATAAGATAGCTCTATGTTTTGGTTCATATTCATGTTGTCTTGTTTCAATTTGAGATAAATTATCTCTTAACATATCTTCACAACCATGAAAATCATTTCTTAGATTATCAACTGAATTATAAATACTTGATTCTAAATTGTCAGCATTTAAATTTAAACTATCTAAAGTATCATTGTGTCTTTGATAAGAATGTTTTAATTCGTTAAAACTATTGTTATCATAACAATCATTTGGACACCGAAATAATTCAATAGGATCAACTTCTTCACCCCATTCACTTAATACATGTTTTACTTTATCTTGAAATACAGGAGATTCGTTTAATCTGACAATCATATCTCCATTTAATTTTTGCTGAATTACAGATAATAATCTTAATCTATCTGTATTATGTTTTTTACATAATTTATCGCAATGATCTAAAAATGAAATATTATGAGTTTGATTTCCACACATATTTGAAATTCTGATAGGCAACTGAGGACCAATTTGTCCTTTAGAAACGCGTTCAACAAACTGAGGTAATTTATAATAATCTAATTCACTCATTTATAATGTATTATTTATATTATTTATTTTTCTTTTAACTTATTTATTATATGGAATGTATTTTAACTGCCGATACAGGTTCTGGTGAATCTGAACAATATAAAGTAGCTAAATCTATAGAAAATCTAATTAAAAGACACCCTAAGATAGAGACCGTAATTATAGCGGGTGATAATATATATCCAGATGGATGCTTTGATATACATGATAATCAGTTTAATAGTAAATTTAGAGATGTTTATCAAGGTATCCATCTACCATTCTACTTATGTTTAGGAAATCACGATTATCATATTAATGCTCAATCTCAAGTTGATTATACACATAGTCAATATAATGAGGATAAAAAATGGAATATACCGAGTAAATGGTATACACAAGGTTTTCCACATTGTGATTTTTTCTTTATAGATACTAATTTTGAAAGATTATCAGAATTAGATGTAAGAAAACAATTAAGAGATACTATAAGAAGTATTCAAAATTCTAAAAAAAGATGGAAGATACTCTGTGGTCATCATACCTGGCGTTCAGTTGGTGGTCATGGTAATGCCGAACCTAAGCATGAAGCATTTATGGATGCTTTACTAAAAAGAGTCAAAATAGATTTATATTTATGTGGTCATGACCATTGTAAAAGTTTAATTATGGTAGGAAAACATAAGATACCAACTTTAGTCATAGGGACTGGTGGTAAAGAGTATGATGAATCTTATTTTTATCCAGAAAAGATGGACTTCGATGATTCTAGTCTAGAATATTTTTCACCGAATCTAGGTGTATGTTATATGAAATGTAATGATAATTCATTATCTTTAACTTGTTATAATGAGCGTTTACAAAAAGAATATAATTACACTATGAAAAAATAAAATTTAATGAATTCTAAATGAATTCTATATGATATTCTATCTTTTAAACAAAGTTTAAATGACACTCCCACAGATACCGATTAAAATTTAAATCTATCATCATTTTATATTCTTTACTTACTATATCATATTCATGTAAATGATGGGAATCTTTTGGAAAAAT
>NYXF01000127.1 GCA_002685455.1 Porticoccus sp.
GCTGTGTTAGTTGCTACATCTGAAGCTACTGACGAGCTTAAAGAAGTTGACGAACCAGATATAGTTGCTGCAGTTATACTTTTAATTAAAGCAAGAGATGTTACTTCCGAATCCATTAAAGCACCCGCACTAGTTACGTTTGAGGTATTTGCAGTTAATTTTGCTGTGTTAGTTGCAACATCACTTGCGACTGATGAGCTTAAAGAAGTAAATGAACCTGAAATTGTTTCACCTATGTCAGAAATATTTACATTAGTTAATAATCCACCATTTCCAATAAACTGTTTAGCTGTAATATTTCTACTTGAACTTATATGACCTGAGGCTGTTATGTTACCATTAAAACGATGTAAGTCAGTTACAGCATCTCCAAAAGTAGAATTACCTGTTACTTCTATAGCACCAAATGTAACATCTGCTGTCGTAACTAAAGATTGATTAATTGCTTTTACCGATGCTAAATCAGATAATTCTGAATCCATCAATGCACCCGCTGCTGCTACTGAAGTAGATGAAATGGAACCTGAAATTGTTGCTGCGGTTAATCCTTTAATTAATGCAAGGGATGTTACTTCCGAATCCATTAAAGCGCCTGCTGATGCTACTGAAGTAGCTGAAATAGCACCTGATATTGTAGTTGCTGCTGTTCTTACTACACCTAAACTAACATTAGCATGGCTTATTCTTTTTTCTGTACCATTATCTGAAATTATAAATTCATCTTGGGTAGCATGAGGAACATCGGATAATTCATTTAAAGCATCAATGTCAAAAGAATCTGCTGCTACACCAGTTAACTGGGAACCATCACCAACAAAAACAGATGCACTAATATAACCACTTGAACTTATATTACTTGAAGCTGTTACAGGTAAATTTAATTCTATTTCTAAGGATTTAAATGCTGCTGCAACTACATTATTAGCTTCAATAGATACTGTGTCTGAACCAAATTGTAATCCTGTGTCTGCATCTCCTGTATGACTAACTAAGATATCTGCATTTAATGTTCTTGCTGTAATAGTTCCACTTGCACTTATATCTCCTGAGGCTGTTACGTTACCTGTAATATTAATATCATCTGATATAGCATTACCTAATGTAACATCACCTGTTGCTGTAAGGTTTGCGAACTCTACATTATCACCTGTAGTTAATCCTTGGTCAATTGCTTTTACTGATGCTAAATCAGTAAGTTCTGAATCCATTAATGCACCTGCTGCTGCTACTGAAGTGGCAGAAATAGAACCTGAAATTGTTGCGGCCGTTAATCCTTTAATTAATGCTAAAGATGTTACCTCTGAATCCATCAATGCACCTGCTGAAGTTACATTTGATGTGTTTGCTGTTACTTTAGCTGTGTTAGTTGCAACATCACTTGCGACTGATGAGCTTAAAGAAGTAAATGAACCTGAAATTGTTGCAGCTGTTATGCTTTTAATTAATGCCAAAGAAGTTACTTCTGAATCCATTAATGCACCAGCTGACGCTACTGAAGTAGCTGAAAGAGAACCAGATATAGTTGCTGCGGTTAATCCTTTAATTAAAGCTAAGGAAGTTACCTCTGAATCCATTAAGGCTCCAGCTGTTGTTACAGCTGCAGCTGCTAAGTTAGTTATGCCTGCACCGTTTCCATTATATCGTGCCTGTATTGATGATGCTGTTATTTGATTAAGCTCGGCATTTGATCCCGAGACTATGACCTTTTTCCATTCTGCCATTGTTGTATTTTTTTATTATTTATTATACATATATTTATTTTAAAGACCCATGTAAAAAGCTGAAGAAGAATATACTAACCCCCCTGTTATTGCTGTGGGTAAAGCATTTAATGCTCCAAATCTTAAAACACCATCTTTTGTCATTTGTAGTTTTTCATCTTGACCATTACTATTTGCTATTTTTATTAAAAAAGGTGAATCTTCAGTTCCTGATTTTAATGTTATAACTGTTTTAGAAAATGAACCTGTAGATCCTATTATATTTTTACTTGCACTTATAATTGATGATGTTATAGGTGCAGATAAAGTTATACTTGAACCTTTTATTTCTGTAGGGGTATTTTCGTTAGATACTTGTACAACATCACTGTCGTTTATTCCTAAAATATTATGTGTAGTTCCTCCGGTTTTTTTACCTTGAATAAATTTATTATTTACATTTAGTTTTAAAAATTCATTTAATTTTACATTACCCGAGGCTGTTATATTACCTATAAATGTATGTGTATCTAAAATTTCATCCCCAAATTTGGTTGAACCACTTGAAAATATTATTGAAGAAGTTACTATTGAAGATGTTATAGATAATGTACTTACAGTAGTAGCTTTTAAATGTTTTACTGTTAAAATATTTGTTATAGTTGCATCAGAAGCAGTAATTTGGTTTCCTATTATATTTCTACTTGAACTTATATTACCTGAAGATGTTACATTTGCAAATGTTATATTACTACCTGTTGTTGCAAAACCAGATAAATCTTGATCTCCTGTGTTTGTTCCACTTAAATTTGAACCTACTATTGTTCCACTTGCACTTATAATTGAGGCTGTTGTTGGTGCAGATAAATTTATATTTGATCCTGCGATAAGTGTGGCATTAGGTGTAGTACTATCCCCAAATTGATATGTTTCTATACCATTTACTATTGCTCTTAAAATAACTGGATTTGCAGGACTTTGAAATTCTAATATATTATCACCAGTTGCAATAAAATTATTTGCAACTATATTTCCACTTGCACTTATATTACCTGAGGCTGTTATATGACCTTTAGATGTATCAAAAATTATAGTATCTGTCCCCCCATAAAAATCTCCTAATGTTGGGTGCTTACTACCACTAAAACCAAATCTTATAGTGTGTGGATCTGTATTTGCTATATTATTAGCACCAGGAAGACTACCACTACCCATCAATATATAAGATCCTATTTGAACACTATCTCCCTTAACGCTGTATATTTTAGTAGCACCTTGACTATATAATTCTACTTCGTGTGCTCCACCAAATTGAGTTCTTCCTGATCCCTGAACTCCTGCTGTGAAAGTACCTAGTACTATTGGGTCTATAATTGGTACATCATTAGCATTAAGTAATCGGGCATCACCCCCTTCATTTTTTACACCTAAATTTGTATCTGAATCAAAATCAACAAGACGTAATGTAAGTGGACTGTTACCTTCTAAATAACTAAAAGCACCTGATACTGCAGTTATACTGCTTGCTGTTATTGTTCCACTTGCACTTATATTACCTGAAGCAGTTATATTTAAACCACCAAGTAAGCTATTTCCATTTAAATTTATGTCTTGAGTGGCTGTATGATTTCCTAAATTATCCCCACTTGCTTCTGCAGCTGCTAGTGAAGCTGAAGTGAAAATTCCACCGCCTATACTAATTTGACTTCCATAAACAATACCACTAGCGCTTATTTCTCCTGACGCGGTTATATGCTGGAAACTTACGTTATCTCCTAAAAAATCTCTACCACCCGCAATACCAGCTGCTGATATAGTTACTGTAGGAGTATCTTGTTGAGATATATTTACTATATTTCCTGTATTATTGTCAGTAATTGTTATAGAATTATCCCTAGAGGATACTTCCGTAGTATTAGTGGAAATATTTAGGTTAGTAGCCATATTAATTATTAAACTGTTACCTCTTTATTAAGCTTTATTTTTCCTTCTATTAACCTGGTAACATAACTACCACTTACTACTTCTAAATCATACTTAGCTTCATTAAAATCAAAAGCTGATGAAGAAGCTGCGGATATAAATACTCCTATACTACCTGAAGAAAGTGGATTAGTTCCATTTGACCCCGAAAAATTTAAACCGGTGCCATCAGAATCTAAAGAAGATGATAAAGATGCATATAAAGTGCTGTCTGAACCAAAACCCGATCTAATTTGCATTCGAGCTTGGTAATTTGTTAGATCGACTCTATTTCCATCACCATCTCTCCATACTATTTCAAAATCTGTGGTTGCTCCTTGTTCTATAACGAAGCTGTATCTGCCTGCTGCCATAATATTTTGTTTATAAATATGAAAAAATTATAGGGGGCCTAAATAAAAACTAATAAGTTTTTACTTTGTTATCCACAATGATAGGTACAACCTACTAATTTCATTTTATAAGTTTGTCCATCATGTATAACGTCTGTTGTGTCCGAAGAGAAGTCACAATCTTGTGTAATTTTAGCTACTGTGTAATTATGTAGTAAATCGTCATCTTGTTTCATTCCTAATCCTTCTATTGCAGATGTTGTAATGTAATCTCCGTTTTCTAAATTACCATTTATATTACAAACCATTATAGCACCTTCACCAACTGAGTTGATTATTAATTTATTATTTGTTTCTACTTTGTCAAATGTTACAAGATTTCCAAATTTATTTTCTCTAGTACTATTTTCATCTTCAGCATTTGATATTACGCCAAATACTTTTTTATCATTTATTTGGGTAGATAATGCTACTTTGGGTAATGCCTCATTAATTGTTGGAATATTTTCTGCTACATCATTATTTGCGTTATGATAAGTTCCTGTAGATACTACTATATATCCAACTTTGTTATTATAATCTGATATTTGACCTATAGAAGGTAAATTATAGTGTTGGCCTGTAAACGTGTTAAGATGACCCGTAGAAGTTACTTTAAATACTTTATTGGCAGTTGAATTACCAGTTGGTAGATGTGAAAACATTAAAAAACCATTAATAAAGGCTACATCATAATATTCTTCAGTATTATTATCTACAAATCTTATACCACCACCATTTGTTGCATCAGTACTATCATCTCCTTCAAAATCTGATTTAAGTAATATAAGAGGTTTTGCGCCATTTGTAGTAGATTCTAATGGAGATGCTTCTCCTAATGAACCTGTTCCTATTATTAAATTACCACTTTTAGCAAAACGAGCTCGTTCCGCACTACCATCTAACGTAAATGATACGTAAGCACCACCTGCCGAACTACCTATTTCAAGAGCATGATGTGCATCTACATCTGTTGGTGCACCATGACATCTAAGGTGGAAATTATTACTTGCGGCCGATAATTTAAGAGCTGATGATGGTCTTGTAGTTGCTGAATTATCATCACTTGAATTATTTATGAGAATAGCTACATCATCACCATCTAAGCTGTCTTTAACTTCAAGTAGTTCACCCGGGGTAGATGTTCCTATACCAACGTTACCATCGTTGTTTAAAAATAATTGTTTGTCATTTTTAGTTCCTGTATCATTACTGTATGTAAATAATTGCATAGTTCCACCTGAAGTTGCATTTGCTGATTTGGTTTCTACTTGAATCTGTGCAATGTCATGTTCGCCTGATGTTGCTTGGAATTTTACATTATTTTTATTTCCATTTCCTGTTCCTAGATCTCTTAATATTAAAGCATCTTGTTCGGCTAGACCTCCTCCTCCTTCCATTAATAAAAATGGATATGAATTATTACCATCTCCTACTATATGTACTGTTGCTTCTGGGTTTGTAGTCTTAAAACCAAATCTACCATCTCCCGTGATAATCATTTTATCAGACGCGACGTTGCCATTTGTAGTAGAAAATATTAAATTACCTGCTCCTTCATCATCGTCTCCAAAAGCAAAAGGTCCAGTAGTATCTACATCATCAACATAAGCTAATCGTATAGAACCAGATGCCCTACTGTTTGCGTCTCCACCTCTAAATTCTAATGCTATTGCTCTTGGGGTAGGGGTAATATCTGCAGAATTAAACCCATCTAATACAAGCATATTTGTTGTTCCTGTAGTTGCTGCTGCTTCTTTTATATGTAAGGCAGCAGTTGGATCCAGAGTTCCTATACCAACTTTACCATTACTATCTATATTAATTCCGTTAGTAGAAGCAATACCATTATCATATACTAAGGCAATAGTGTCTGCGTTTGCTTGATAACCAACTGCTCCTTTTCCACTACCTCCTTCATTAAAATAAACGTATGAGTGTGTGTCTGTACCCGCATTAGAACTGTCTATTTTTACAAATGCTTGTTGACCATCTGTAGATGACTGGAATAAAGCTAATTGAATATCTGAAGAAGTTACATGTAAGGCGCTTGTTGGTGAATCTGTTCCTATACCAACACGACCATTATCAGTTAAAACTAAAGTGTCTGATGGTGTGTCAACATCAATAGAAACTATATTACCTATAAATCCTAATGCATTAGTGTATCCTTTTATATAGAACTTATCATCAGTCCCATCATAAGCTAAATCTACACCTGTACCAGAATTTCCAGCTGTACCAGGGTATGCTTGTGTAATTTGTCTTAGGGCTACTATTGAATCATTACTAGAATCTTTAGATTCTAATAATAAAATTGCATCATTAGTAGCATTGTGTTTAATATGAAGGTCTACTTTTGGGCCAACTGTTCCTATACCA
>NYXF01000003.1 GCA_002685455.1 Porticoccus sp.
AAGGAGCAAAGGAATTATTAAATTATTTACATAAAAAAGGATATTTAATTTCAATAATTACCTCAAAACCAAGAAAAAGTTTTAATACAATGAAAAGTTTAATTCCCAAATGTGTCAAAACAATACTTTGTAGCGACGATACTAATTTTAACAAACCAGACAAAAAACTGATAAAATATCTACTTTCTAAATATCCAAATAAAAAAAAAAATTTGACTTATATTGGAGATACTATTTTCGACTTACAATTTAGTATTAATTCAAATATAGATTTTATTTATTTTAGTGATTTTAAAAAAAATAAACTACCTAACAATATAGTAAATAGAATAAAAATAGTTGATGAATTATCAAAGGTTAAAGAGCTGCTTTAACCTGTTATGAGTAATTTTTTTAAAAAAATTAAATTTGAATTATGTAAGTTTAAATTACCAAATAAAATTATTACAGATAGATCTATAAAAATACATAAAAAAAAAATTGAAAAAATTGAGAAAAATTTTAGTAAAAAGTTAAGATTCTATTCTCCTAAAGATTTTAAAGATTTATACAAAAAACATTACAAATCATGTCATATATGGGGATCTGGAGGCTCAGCTGATTTTACAAAAAATTATATAAAAAATAGAGATGATTTTTTTCATATTGGGTTTGGTTTTTCCTGTTTGTTAGAAATTGAATATAATTTTTATCTTATTGAAAATGCATCAAATAAAAATTTAAAGCTGATAGAATCTCAAAATAAAGCATTGAGCAAATTTATTAATAAAAATAAAACAACACTTGTTTTTAAAAATTTGTGGCAAAAAAAAAATGATCCGAACGTAGCTTATGAAAATTATAAAGAAGATGCATTTTTTATTAGAGATCTAATTGTCCCTCACTATAATATGTCTGATTTTGCCATAAATAACACGATAGACAAATTATTAATTAATGATCCTAATTATTTTAGAGAAGCCTGCTCATCAGTTATAACATCTATAATTTTTGCAAAATTTTTAGGTTTTAAGGAAATAGTCCTTCATGGAATTGATCTAACTGGGAATTATTTTTTTGATAAGGCTTATTATAAAGAAAATTCTACTGACTGTATACCACCACATGTTGAAAATATTTATGATAAAGATTGGAGAAGTAATAAAGACAAACATCCAACTGCAAATTGTTTAGAGGTTATGCTTCCAAAACTACGTGATAAATTAAAATTAGATTATAATATAAATTTATTATCAGCTTCTAAAAAATCTGGATCAAGTAAATATCTAAATACTTTTTTTAACGATTGATTAAATTAAAATTAAAAAAATTTAATTATTGAAATTATTAATTATAATATTTTTAAATTTAAAAATTTTCAAAAAAACTATTGTGCTAGAGAAGTAATATAATCAATATTTTTTTGATTAGGGAGTGAAAAAATTTTATTTATTTTGTTGTTATCGACTTTTAAATTAAGATCGATTTCCTCTGGAGATGAAATAAGTCGAACAATATCTAACTCTATCATCTTTTTCATATGTTCTGAACCACTAATATTCAGTACAAAACACGCAACATTAAAATACAATCCTTCATAAAGTGCTGTTGAAAAAACTCCAACTTGCCAACGAGATCTTGCGAATATCTCATAAATGTTTGATTGTTTTTTCGAAATGATTACTCCTGAATTTCTCAGTTCTTGAAAATATTTTGGCTCAGGCCCAATGTATTCGTAAGGATGAGGTTTATACTCTACTATTATATCATTAGAAAATTTTTTAACAATTTTTTGAGCAAACGATGATAATTGATTTGTAAAATCTGATTGTGAAACAATTACAAGTCTATTTTCTTTTTTTATATTAGAATATTTATTTTTTTTATTAAATAAATAAGGATAGCCAAAAGGTATTATTTTAGTTTTTTCTATAGGAAGTTCACAATCTAAAGGCCAAAAATCTCCAAAAGATAAAAAATATTCAGGAAAAGATTTTTTTTCAATACCAGATGAATAATCATAATTAAGTTTGCCTCTTGAGGGTGTTCCATGTTGTAATTCTAGGGTAGTAATATTCAAAGATTTTGCAGCAGATATTATAGCTTCTTGACCAGCGCTCACTACTATTATTAAAAGTTTTGGTTTTTTTATTTTAAAAAAAAAGGACATAATAAAATGTGTGCCCAGCCATTTTTTTATCATTTTGATTAATTTTTGTTTAATATCAATTTTTAATGAAAATTCCTCATACAATGATTTTTCAAGTTTAGATATAATTAAGAGATCAATTTCATTTAATTTCACCCTTTGGAATTTTGAAAATATAGATCCAAGATAGTTTAATGTATCTGCATAAAAAATATTTTTTGTTTTAACTGGTGAAAGATGTTTGTTATTTATATCTTTTCTTTCAATCACTGAAAAATTGATTGAAGAAGGAAATAAGTCTATAAATGGGTCGGAATAAGGATCTACATAAATTTTTTCCTCTAATTTTCTGCGTGGATGACCTAAAATTATATTACTTTTTTTTTTAATCCAAAAAGGAGACTTGGTAGAGAAGAATTTGAAAAAGTCATAAGTATAATTTTTAATTTTTAATATTTTAAAAAATTTTTTTTTAAAATTTGTTTTTTTTTCATCCTTTTTTTTCTCTCTAAGCCCTAAATCAAATAGTATTTCTTTAAAAAGTTTATACCTAAGCATGTCCCACCAAGGTACTTGGGATATCAAAGATTTATCTAAATTAAGTTTTTTTTCTATAAACTCGAATCGGTTTAATGCTTCATCATGAGACCAATTATGATTTTTTTTTGTCATTAAACTTAATATAAATATATTAAATAAATTTTATATTATAAAATTATAGTTTATAGTAAATATTTAACTTTTAAAAAAAGGATGGATAAATTTTTTTTTCATAAAGAAAATTCAGTGATCAATGAAAAATTGATTAATTCACTATTAGATAGATTTGATAATATTTTTAATCGAGATGATTATAAGACAGATCACCAAAACACTAGAGAATTAAATAATGAATCTATTTCAAAAGAACCATTATTTCAAAGTCTACTAAATCAAATTCATAAAAAATTTGAAACTATAACGAATACACCAGATTTAAAATTTAATAAACTTTGGCTGGTATATTCTCAATCCAGCTCTGGTGATAAATCAAAACTTCCTTATATCCCTCATATTGATAAAAGTAGGTATTTAAAAGCAATGATTTACCTTAATGATGTTTCAATAAATAATGGTCCAATTCATTTAGGAAAAGTAAAAGATAATATCGATATAGAAAATATAAGAATTAACTTGCCTCATAATTATAAGCTAAAAAATTTAAACGTAATTAATGATAAAAATTTAGAGAAAGATTTGACTCCAATGATTGGAAAAGCTGGAGATGTAATTTTTTTTGATACAAATACTCCTCATAAAGCAGGCAATATATCTGAGGGATATTATAGAAAAGTTTTAAGATTTGATTTTGAAAGACCATCTTTTCCATATAAAAAAAACTTACTTGAGAAATTATTTAATAAGTTGCGATTTGACTTTTAAGTTATAAGTCAAGAAAATATCATAACAATTGTTTATATTAAAAATTGACTTAAATAGATAAACAATTTAACGTACTACTACTATAAGCAGAATTAATTAATAATTAAAAAATGAAAAAAACAGGTGATGGCATAGAAGCAAAAATAGGTAGTTGGAGTTTTAGTGGAGAAGTTGTAAAAAATTTTGATAATCATATTAAAAAATCTGTACCTGGCTATGATGAGGGGCATGACTTAATTACAAAACTTGTACCTTTTTTTATTGGAGAAAGTGGTTCAAAAGTTATTGAAATAGGATGTTCGACTGGTGCTCTAACTAAAAAAATTTGTAAACTCACAGATCGCTCAGATGTACAATTTGTAGGAATAGATATTGAAAGTGACATGATTGCTTATGCTAAAGAAAATAATAATTATGATAACTGTAAATTTGAAGTTGGTGATGTTAAAGATTATGATATTTCTAACAGTAGTGTTATTGCATCCTATTACACAGTTCAATTTATAAACCCTTCTGTGAGACAAGTTATAATTGATAAAATATTTGAGTCTTTAAATTGGGGAGGAGCTTTTTTATTTTTTGAAAAAGTTAGAGGACCAGATGCGAGATTTCAGGATATTCTTCAAACATTATATACCGAGTATAAGATCTCACAAGGTTACAACGAAAAAGAAATTATTGGTAAAACGTTAAGTTTAAAAGGTATTCTTGAGCCATTTTCCTCTAATGCAAATATAGAATTGCTTAAAAGAGCAGGTTTTAAGGATATAAATCTTATCTTTAAAAGATTATGTTTTGAGGGATATTTAGCCATAAAATAAAAATGTCCAAATCTATCAAACAATGGCTTTCTGAAGAAAGCATAGAAGCTTCTAGAAAATCAAAAATGTGGGCATCTGGAAAAAGAGTTGATGCAATTTCAAAAGACGAGCTAAATGATCTTCAGTGGTGGCGTTTAGAAATGATTGATTTACTGAATATTCTTAAACCAAATAGTGTATCAGGGAAAGTTTTAGAAATTGGGGCAGGTCAAGGTATTGCATCAGCATATTTAACAAGTTTTAAAACTGTAGATAATGTTTACGCTATAGATTATTCAAAAGAAGCCTGTAAGAGAATTGTTGAGACCTCATCACAATTTAAAAATGCTGTGCCCTCTAAATTACATGTAATTCATGGATCTTATGATGACATTAAAGAAACAAATTATGATTTAATTGTTGCTTTTGGAGCAATTCATAATTCTCCTGATTTTTCTATCACATTCAAATCACTTTACAATAAACTTGCCAATAATGGAAAACTTCTTATTTCTGATATGTGCTTAACTTTCATAGCAACTTCAAATGATGAGGATTGGGCTACTGATAGAATAGTCCCAAATTCAATAAATAAATATGGAGATAAGCTAAGATATAGAGATACAAATGATTATTTTAGGTCAATCTTTGATTATCTTTTTCATTCAAAGGAAGCTGGATTTCGTATTTACCCCATATTGTGGGATCCTAAAAGTAAAAATAAACTAACTAATTTAGAGAAAGATGTAAATGGATTATTTCCAAAAAACTTTATTCCTATATCATCAAGAGGTAGATTTGATCCAATATTATTAATATGTGAAAAAGATAATAATATTAATAAAAATTGCTTACCAAGCATATCGCCAAAATATAGTTTAACTCATAAACTCTTAAATAATAATTACTTAATAAGAATAATTAAAATATTTATTAAGTTCGGTTTTAAAAACGGATTACTAATGATAGCCTCAAAAATAAAAAAAAGGTTAAATGATTAAATTTTTAAAGGATGTTGCAAAAAAAATTGTAAATAATCAAACTAATAAAACAATAAATGATCTTGACTTAGAGTATTTACTCTGGATATGCAATATATATTTGAAAATAAAAAATGTACCTGGACATATTGCTGAGATAGGTGTGGCTGATGGTAGAAATGCAATTTTATTTGGAAGGTTGATAAAAATTCATAATGATCAATCAGTTCGCCAGTATATTGGTTTTGATACGTTTGATGGTTTTACACAAAAAGATTTGGAACGAGATAAGCATTTAAATAAAAATAGATGGAAGAACAATAGTAAAGAAACAGTTTTATCACGTTGTCATGATAATGATGTAGAGGAATTAATTGAAATTTTTGAAGGAGATGCAGTTAAAGTAGTTCCTGAAATTTTGAAAAATCATCAAGGAAAAAAATTTCAAAAGAACAAAGCAAAATTTGCTTTATTATATATAGATTGTAATGCTTATTTGCCTGCTGTAACAAGTATGCAAAATTTTCTGCCCTATATGACTCCAGGTGGATATGTAGTCATAGACGAAAAAATTCAAGGAAGTGAAACAGAAGCAATCTTTAATTTCGCAAAAAAAAACTCTTTAGGTGTTGAAAGAGAAAACATCAATGTTCCAATATTTATTAAAATTTAAATTTAAAAAAATTATTTTTTTTATATAACAATATAATCTTAATATTTATTTTAATCTTTAATAAACTTAAAATATTTTTTTTAATATTTTAAAATCATCCTCATTATC
>NYXF01000029.1 GCA_002685455.1 Porticoccus sp.
ATAAAGATGCGTTAGAACAATAAGGAAATTAATATTTCTATTTTATAATGAATACTAAGATGAATAAAGCGATGAATACAATTTGTAATGACCCTTATATTTATACAATTGATAATTTCTTAACTCCTAAAGAATGTAAATTTATAATAGATGTTTCCAAAGATAATCTTACTCTAGCTGGTGTTAGTTTAGACAAAAAACAAACAGATTCAGAAAAAAAAGTTTATAAAGGTAGAACTAATTCGAGCTATTGGATGCCTCATAATGCTTATCCAGAAACTTTAGAAATAGCTAAACGTATTGCGAAAAGAATAGGGTGTAATTACCAATGTTTTGAAAATTTTCAAGTTATTCATTATGATGAAAATGAAGAATATAAATATCATTATGATGCTTACAACAAAGAAGAAAAAGAAAAATATAAAAAATTTTGTGGAGAAAGAGGTAATCGTATAAGAACTGTTCTTGTTTATCTAAATGATGTTAAAGAAGGTGGTGGGACAGGTTTTGATTCATTATCTGAATACGAAGATACAGTTATTGTAGAACCTAGAACCGGTAAGATGGTTGTTTTTAATAATGTAAATGATGATGGTTCATTAAATAAGAAATCAAGACATGCTGGATTACCTGTTATTCAGGGTGAAAAATGGGCTTTTAATCTATGGCTGCGCGAAAGGGAATGAGAGAAAGAGAATAATTATTTTTTCTGAAAGATAAACCAATTATTAAAACCACTTAACTCTTTTAACATCTTGTTTTTAGGTTTAATTAATTGAAATGATTCGGGGAAGAAAGACTTCAGTGAAGTATCTTTTGAATATAATTTATCTAAATCATCAATAATTCTTTCAAATCCACCTAAACCATCCATATATGAATAATCCGCATTATCAAAGAATCCCTTAAATTCCTTTTTTACATCTGGTTTTGCTAAAACTAAATCATATTCTTTCATTAATTCAATAAATAACTGAAAATTTACTAGATACTCTGGAATAGTTTGTCCGATACTACTCATGTAAACATCTATTTGCTGACCAAATAATTTACCAATATCATCTTTACTATATGTAAAATCATCTAAATCATATTTTTTATGAATACTAAAGACTCTATTACCAAATTCATCTATCATCTCTATGTTATCTGATTCATTTAATCTTTGAAATACTTTCATTCCATCATAGCATGTCCCAATGAAATAACCACCCTTTTTAATATTTTCAGAAATATTTTGAATATAATTTCTTAAAGTCAATTCATCACTAAAATAATAATGTATTGAAAATTGAGATGATATTACATCAAATCCTTTCTTACCTAATCCCTTAAATTTAGAAGCAATAGGTCTTAACTCTTTGGGTAAAGATTTTTGTCTTTCATATAAAATATCTATTAATAATTTATTTCTATCAATATGATCTCCAACACAACCATTACCACCTTTAATAGATTTACTTGTATCATATTGTAAAAACATACCTTTAGGTTTTTCACCACCAGAAAGATAAAATTTCTTAGCAGCTATATTCACATCGGGTGAAATATCTAATCCTAAGAGAAAATTTATATTATTTTCACATCTTAAATATTTTCCAATATCACCACCTCTCCCTATACTTGTATCTAAAATTGAAATACTTTTATTACCTATATTTGTTACACTACGAATAAGTTTATCTTTTAGATAATTATGAAATTCTCTCAATGATGTATCTGAACCAGTATCTCCTTCACTTACATAATAAGAATATTCTTTCTTATCTTCTTCGGGTAATAAATCTTTACTGAATATTTTTTTACATTTAATTAGTTCATCTGTAACCGGATATTGAATTGTTTTCCATACATTATTTGCAGTGTGGCTATCATTTGGTCTGATTTTATCATCTCTAACTCTTAGAGGTATCCATTGATATCCAAAAGGATTATCAGGTTCATATCTCATTTCATAAATAAATCCATCTTGAACTTCGGTTTTATCTTTTAAACATAAACATTTATCTTTCATTAATGGGATATTACAAATGTGAATACTATCTTTTTCAGTTGGCGGATTAAATAACACCTCATTTTGTTTACGCTTATCATAACCAAGTGTCTTCCATGTAAAATCAGTAATCTCATCTTTACGGATATCATATCCAACATACATCTCAACCTGATAACACTTAATTGTCTTACCTTTCTTAGTAAAAGATGAAATTTTAGTATGTTTTTTACCATTTACTTCTTCTTTCATAAATCTTAATCTGAAATCAATTGTATTTTCTTCAGGTGGTTTCCATTTATAATTCTGATACCATGTTCCACTAATATTATCAACCACTATAGATTCATTATCTGATTTTACTGAATAATACATCGGCATAAAGATTAAACCATCAATACTATATTCATAATTATCATTTTTATCTAAATCTAAAATTTTACGACTCATTTTACCTATTTCTTTTAAATTTGAAAATTTACTTTTATCTTTTTTATCTCTTTTTAATGATTTAGGACCCATATAATAATTTTTATATCCTATACGAATTGTATCTTTAGAATCTACAAGATGGTCTTCTTTTGACCACTTTTGAGAATAAGTTCCCCATTTTATAGAAGATAATTCTATATTTTTTATCTCAACATTTTGTTTAAATTTATTTAATATAACAGATCTACTCGGTAAACTATTTTCCTTTGGTATCCATGGATATGTATAAGGTTGGCCACTAAAATCACCATTATCTTGATAATAGATATCAAATATCATAAATAATTTGATATCTTTACCATTACGATCACTCGTAATGTATTCACCATCTAATATAGCACTACCTACATTCATAAATTTTAATCCAGTAGAAATTATTTCTTTTTTTTGAGTTATTAAATATCCCTCTCTATGTTTATCTATGAAAAGCTCTGCTCTTATACCATCGGCCTTTTCAGTAACAACATATCCAGATAATATACTATGTGGATTGTCGGGGTCTAATTCATTTAAACCCATTGAAACTGGTTGAGGTCCTACAAAATTAATCTTTTCACCCATCTGTTCTGTCAATGTTTTATATTCATCTAGTAATTCATTACATTTCCTACCAGATACAATCATATTTGTATTTTTAATAGTCGTTAAAATATCTCCAACTACTTCATTTAATTTAATATTAACGATATCAATAAATTTATTATCTTTACTTAGATTATTGTGAGATTTAGGAGCCCATGAAGGTAATTTATTTGAACCAGCCGATTCATAATCTTCTTCAGAAATATCTAAATCATCTGGATATTCACTCTTATAATTGCTTCTACTTTCTAAACCGGTGATATATTTACATGGAACATAAATGCTATCACTATAATCATCTTTATTAAAGTGTTCTTCTAATTTATTATTATATTCATCATTTCTAATACTATCTTCTTCTGAAGCGGGTGGATAAATAGTATACTTAACATAGTTTTCATTTTCTGGAGCATCTTTATAATCAGCTGTATAGTTCTCTACGACTCCATCATATAATAATTCTTTAGAATTATCTTTGATTAACCAGAAAATCCAAGATTTATCAGGATACCAATAGTTCATATAAATTAAATTCATTGGATCACCTCTTAAAGAAGCAGCTTTAGCCCATAATGTATCCATTGTTGGTTTTTCTTCATCATAAACAGGCTCAACTTCTTCTAACGGAGAATCAAAAACCACCGATTCACCCAAGAAACCATATCCCGCATCATCATCTCCTATATAATACTGAGAACCTTCCGGAGTAAATGAAATATTTGTATGGGATTGTGATAATGCGAGTTGTGCTTCATAATCTTCTTCAGACATACCTTCATTATCCCATTCACTATAAACACGTTTAGAATATTCAACTATCGGATATTTATTTGAAATCTTATTATATCCAATATACTCTATTTCAGCTTCATAAATTTCTTTACCAACAAGGATCTTAGAATCAACCAGATTCTTTGCTAAATTATATGTTCTGCGTTTAGGATTATATGTATTACTTTTCACAGCAGTTAAATCAATTCTAAATAATTTATCTTCAGTATAAAATGAAAATCTTTTTTTATACCGATAATATTTTAATCCATCTTTTAGATTATCCTTAAATTTAATTACTTCATCTGAATCTTCATCAAATATGATTTCTTTTTTTAGATTAATTCTAAAATTATAATCTGTATTGACAATTTGATTAAAACTTAAAGATGGATTTTTATCATCTTTATTTGATACTTTCTTCATGAAAGTTACAGTTGGGATATCAACAATTGAATTGGTTTTACAATAAGTTTTAATATTTTGAATACCCTCAATTGTGCAACGGATATTACTTAAACCAGACTTTTCTAATTTAACATATTGAGTTCTAATATCTAATGTATTGCTTTCATTTGCAAACTGATAATTTTGTCTTAGATGATTTAATAATCTGATAAATTCACTTTTATTTAATATATTCCTCGGATGACTACCATAAATCCATTCTAATTCATATTCCTTACTCACTAATGATTTTTTCATAAATTCTTTGAGTGATTCATATGGACCACCCTTTCTGTTTGTATCAAAGATGTTCATGTTATATATTATATCTAAGTTATATTTTTTAAATAACTCATAAAAAAAATCAAATTTATTAAAAATTAATAAATACTATTATAATTTCAAACATTTAATTTCATTAAATTTATTTCATCATATAAGATACCCTTTGTCTTATTCTTACCTTTACTATCCTTTAATGAAATATTACATTCTTCAGCAATCTTTTTTAATTCATCAATTTTATATTTACCAATTGCTTCTAGATAATTCTTATAAATACTTTTCATATCGCGTTTGATATCATTTTTTAATCTAATTCTTTCAAATAATTCACTTAAATCTTTCTTAGCCCAGTCTTTTTCTTCTGTAATACGAATACCCTTGTTAAATTCTAAATAAACTTTAGGATAAGATTTAATCGTCGTCATGTAAGAACAACCTTCATGTAATATTACAAAATGTTTCTTAAAATAATCATTCAGATAATAGATACTTGAAATATTATTTTCTTTTTGCCATAATTGTAATCCTTGTTGCACCATTCTTACTTTCATAACCTTTGGATTAAAATTATAATTTTCATAACATGTATCCATTTTCTCTTCCATATGAGAACATATTTCTGCTGTTTTGCTATTTAAATAATATTGCGTATCGATATCTTTTGAATGAAGAGGGTCAAATTCACATAGGATACATTCAACAAAACTCTTGTATTTCTTATCATTCACTATTTGTGTGTGTTGTATATTATTTCCTTGAACATAATCAGATTCTTTAATATTTTCAGTGAAATTACAATCTTGATTTAAATCTTTTAGTAAATCAAAAATCATACTTATTATAATTAAGTATAATACGTTTAAATCAAATTTATTGAAAACTAAAACCAAGTATAATTGATTCTAAATCATTTATATCATAATCCTTATACAATGGTTTATTAACTGTTTTTTTCCTTTGTTTTTGTTTCTTTTCTGGTATTATATCATCTATTATATTGTGAATGTTTTTATTTGATATTTGTTTAATAAAAACTAATAATCTATTCGCAAGTTCATCATTTAATAATGAAATATTAAAAAAAATACCATTCTTATTTTCTGTATAAGCTATATTATTTTCTTTAATAAATGTAAAAATTAAATCGCTAATAATATTATCGCTAACACCTGATAAAATATTATGAATCTGTTTTTTAGTATCCATTGAATTTAATATAAAAGATATTATATTTATACAATTTTACCGACAACTTGAATTTGCTTAGCACGATATTTTACTCTTTTATCTAAGACTTCAATTTTAATCTTTTGATTCTTAACATAACTATCTAAGTCTTTATCTAAATACATCTGTGGAACTATAATCAATATAGGCGATTCTTTTACTGAATTAAATTTATCTGATTCTAATTTAAGATAGGAAATTAATCCCATTTTTGTAATACTATCTACAACTGCTTCATAAATATCTCCTTTACATGGGTAAATAGAATCCATTTTATATGTAATATTATATTCAATATTGCTAATACCATTGTGTGTTACAATCTTACCTATTGATCTTTTTACGATTGATACTGAATCTTCTAATACATATCCATATTTACCACATACATTTTCAATTTGTTTTTTAAGAGTAAATTTAATTAATCCATCTATATCCTTTGTCCTATAAATATCTTTTGATGGGATATGAATTGTTGTTGTTTTTAATTCTTGTGCAGAAATATCACTCATTATATATCTAACTAATATCTTTATTATCTTTAATATCAAATTTTTATATTTTTTATATTATATAATAAATGTCAAGAGTAAAATCTACAAAAGATACTATACAACCTAAATATCAACCAGACCCAGAATCACTTGTTGATAGTATTGCGTTTGGTCCTGTAAGTAAAGTAGAAGCATGGAATGATAAACTACAGATAATGAAAGATCATACACCCGCATCTTGTGATAAAGCAAGGGAATTATATAAGGGTATTGCTTCTGGTATTAAGGGTGAAAGAAGATGGAAATCACCTGGTAGAAGAATGGATGCCGCTAAAGCATTGATATTAAGTGATAAATTACAATGGATACCTGAAAAATGTAATCCTAAAGCAGGTAAAAAGAAAAAATCACGTACTAAAAGACATGCTGTTAAAAGTCATAAAATGAAGCGTAAGCGTAAGCAACAGAGTAAGAGTAAGCATAAGCAACAGAGTAAGCGTAAGCGTAAGCAACAGAGTAAGTATACACGCAAAATGAATAGAAAGACAAATAATAGGCGTAAGACTATACGCAGAAATACTCGGAGAACTAGACGTAGAAATGTTCGGAGAACCAAAAAGAGAATGATGGGTGGGGATACTGTGTCAAAAGGCGTATATCCTAGTGGTGATTTGATATCTAGACCAGGAGAAATATTTCTGGATGCTGATGGTTTAAAAATCGAACATGAAAGCTCTGGCACGCACACGATGAAAAAAAGTAAAATAACTAGTGTCACGCGTTTTTGGTGGTTTGGATATGGTAATGGATACAAGATAACCACCGATGGTAAGGGAAAAATACCAGCAAGATATTGGGTTCCATGTAATGATGATGGTAGCATTGATGGGTTAGATGAGAGTACATTAGATGCTCTTAAGCAATTAATTCCACCACCAGAACCAGCACCAGAACCAGAACCAGAACCAGAACCAGAACCAGCAGCAGCACCAGTAGCAGCACCACCAGAACCACAACTAGAATCAGCAACATCAGGACCCCAACTACAACCAGAATCTGAACCAGCAGCAGGAGAGGTGGAAGCAGCA
>NYXF01000091.1 GCA_002685455.1 Porticoccus sp.
CGTAGCTCAGCTGGTTAGAGCACAGCATTCATAATGCTGGGGTCGGTGGTTCAAGTCCACCCGTAGCCACCAATTAACTGTCAAATCTATCAAGTCTCTTTTTTGTACTTATTGAAAAATTAAAATTTATTTAAATCTCTTAATTATTTATTGTTCTAAAATAATCATATTCTATATGGATAAATGATCTAAGTTATCATTAATTTTTTGTTTTATGGGTACTTCTTATGACGTATCATATACTAAAGTGCATATAGCAAATATTTAGTTTTAATTTTCGATGCTTTATCCGTTTCAATTTAAAAAATGAGGTTAAAAAATTTGTCTTCGTATGACAAAAGAAAAAAAGATCTTATAAGAAACCCCAAGAATTGGTTGATTACTGGTGTTGCTGGATTTATTGGGTCCAGCTTACTGGAGACACTCTTAGATCTCGGTCAAACTGTAATTGGAATTGATAACTTTTCTATCTCTGACGATAGTAACTTATTATCCGTTCAAAATACCGCAGGGCTAAATTGGTCAAACTTTACTTTTTACGAAGGTGACATTAGAAACCTAGATGACTGCCTTAAAGGCTGCAAAAATGCTGATTATGTCCTACACCAAGCAGCTTTAGGCAGTGTACCCCGATCAATCGCAGATCCAGTTTGCACTAATGATTCTAATATAAATGGTTTTTTAAATATGCTTTTGGCAGTAAAAAGTTCAGATGTAAAACGATTTGTTTATGCTGCTTCATCCTCAACTTATGGAGATCACCCAGATCTCCCTAAGACCGAAAAAAGAATAGGGCGACCTCTATCACCTTATGCTATTACAAAATTTGTGAACGAACTTTATGCTGAGGTTTTCAGTAAAATATATGGTATTGAAACTATTGGTCTTAGATATTTTAATGTTTTTGGACCTCGACAATCTTCAGAGGGAGCCTATTCTGCAGTAATCCCTAAGTGGATAAACTCACTATTATCGGGAAATACTTGTAGTATCAATGGGGATGGGACTACATCAAGGGATTTTTGCTATATCGATAATGTCGTTCAGGCTAACATTCTTGCCGCAACTACTACAAATAAGGAATCAATCAACCAAGTTTATAACATTGCATACGGTGGTAGCACTACACTAAATGAGTTGTTTGAGCTTCTTGTCCAAAATATTTCTAAGAATAATTTTAAAATCATCAATAAAGAACCACATTTCAATAATTTTCGAACTGGAGATGTTCTTCATTCTTTAGCTGATATCACGAAAGCTAAGAGGCTACTTGGATTTAATCCCTCTCATACAGCTAAAGAAGGTCTCGAAAATACTGTAAATTGGTTTGTTGAACATTCAAACTGCAAGTTGGAGTCATAAAGTGCATATCGATCAAATGAACTACAGCGAACTTGAGCACCATTACAGCTTACTAAATGAAAAACATATTGGCTTTAAGTTAAGTAAGCTTAGTTTAGATCTTACTAGGGGGAAACCTTCCTCAGAACAACTTAATCTTTCTAATGTTTTAGATGGATCACTGAATGGTAACTATACTTCCATTGAGGGTATTGATACTAGGAACTATGGAAATATAGCTGGTATACCGGGTTTGCGCTCTCTTGGTGCAGAATTATTGGGTGTTAATGATGATGAAGTTATTGTTGGAGGAAGCAGTAGCTTGAGTCTAATGTATCTTGTTTGTTTATTTGCATGGCAGTTTGGCTTAAATGGTTCAAACTCTGCATGGCGTAAACAAGATAATATTAAGTTTCTGTGTCCGTCACCAGGTTATGATCGCCACTTTGCAATTTGCGAAGAATTTGGTATTGAAATGCTAACGGTACCGATAGATGAAAATGGCCCTGAAATGGACCAAGTAGAAATGCTTGTTAAGAACGATCCAACCATTAAGGGTATTTGGTGTGTCCCCAAATATTCTAATCCAACTGGTTGTGTTTATAGCGAAGACACCATTCAAAGATTAGCTAAATTAGCTCATATAGCTTCGCCAGAGTTCAAAATTTTTTATGATAATGCTTATGTTGTTCATGATTTATACGAAAATTCGCCAAAATTGCCTAATATAATGAATTATTGTGGTAAGGAAGATACTAACAACAGCGTCCTTCAGTTTTCCTCGACCTCAAAAATAACTTTTGCGGGGTCTGGAGTGTCTTTTCTTGCATCGTCGTTAGAAAATATCAATGCTATCCAAAAACATTTGGCTGTTTTTTGTATTGGTCAAGATAAAGTAAATCAGTTAAGGCATTTGATCGCCATTAAGGATCTTCGCAGTCTAAAAAAACATATGAAAAAACATGCTAATTTGTTAAGACCGAAATTTTCTTGTGTGTTAGATCATCTAAAGAAAAATTTTGAGAATTCTGATTTAGCTAAGTGGACTTCTCCAAAAGGAGGTTATTTCATTTCACTAGACACCCGCCCCGGTTTAGCGAATGAAGTTGTAAGGCTTGCTTTAGAGGCAGGAGTGAAACTGACACCCGCAGGTGCAACGTATCCTTATGGAGTTGACCCAGACAATAAAAATATCAGAATAGCTCCATCTTATCCCACGCTTGACGAAATAAATGTTGCAATGGAGATTTTTTGTAATTCAGTGAAATTAGCCTCTATAGAACAGAAATTAAACAAAAAAAATAATTAGGGTTTTGGTTTAGTTGAAGTGCTAGGGTAAGGGAATTTTGTGACGTTGTCTCCAGTCTTCATATCTGTTATTTTGCAGACTCCTTCTTTTTCAACCTCATCTATTCGAACAACTGAATGAACCGGAATAAAACTTCGCTTTATCGAACAAAATTCACTTTTTAATTTTTCCTCAGCTGGGTCAACTATCATTTGACTGCGCTCACCAAAGACGAATTCTTCTACTTCTAAAAATCCCCAAAGATCACTTTGATAAACTTGTTTCGCATACATTTCGTATACTTCACCCTGATTTAAAAAAATTACTTTATACATTGCAGCTGAAGACATTCTTGTGCCCTAAATTTAGTTTATTAAATTAATAGAAATTTTTATAATTATATCATGAATTATTAGTTATTTATAAACTCGATTGTCAGGAGGATATGCTTTCATTGTCACTCCGACTATAATACTAGCACTTCAATTAAATAATCTGAAATTCAAGCTAAATATGCCAAAGATTACCAATAAAAAACTCCATATAGTTACTCATGGATGTCAAATGAACGAGTATGATTCTTCTAGGATGCGGGATTTACTTGGAGATAGCCATCAGATGGTGGCAACTGAAAACCCCGAAGAAGCTGACGTTTTGCTCCTAAATACATGCTCAATTCGTGAAAAAGCGGAGGATAAGGTCTTTCATCAATTAGGGCGGTGGAGAAAATTAAAGGAAAATAACCCTGATTTAATAATTGGTGTTGGTGGTTGTGTTGCCAGCCAAGAAGGTGAAGCGATCGCCAAACGCGCTCCTTTTGTGGATCTAATTTTTGGGCCACAGACGTTACACCGTTTACCAGAAATGATGGGGCAAAAAGATACCCGATCAACACCAACCATCGTTGATATAAGTTTTCCTGAGATTGAAAAGTTCGATCGTTTACCTCAGCCGGATGCTGATGGGGTATCGGCTTTTGTATCCATAATGGAGGGCTGCTCAAAATACTGTACATTCTGCGTAGTACCCTATACAAGAGGAGAGGAAATCAGCCGGCCGGTAATAGATGTTCTCGCAGAAATAACACACTTATCTCAACAGAAAGTGAGAGAGGTAAATTTGTTAGGGCAAAATGTAAATGCTTACCGAGGACAGATGCCAAACGGAAATATCTGTGATCTCGCTGAACTAATCACCTATGTAGCAAGTATTGAGGGGATTGACCGTATACGTTATACAACCTCACATCCTGTTGAGTTTTCAGATAACTTAATAGAAGTCTATGCTCGAGTTCCTGAGTTAGTTAGCCACCTTCACCTTCCCATTCAAAGTGGGTCAGACCGAATACTGTCTGCAATGAAGAGAGGTCATACAGCAATTGAATATAAATCAAAAATTAGGAAACTACGAAAAATCCGTCCTGATATCTCTATTTCATCTGATTTTATAGTGGGATTTCCAGGAGAAACTGAGGATGATTTTAAAAAAACAATGGAGCTTATTCATGAGATAGATTTTGATCAAAGTTTCAGTTTTGTATACAGCAAGAGACCGGGAACTCCTGCCTCAGAACTATATGACGAGACTTCAGAAGAAACAAAAAAATTAAGACTAAAGTTATTGCAAGATAGAATTAATCAACAAGCCATAGCTATAAGTGAGGGTATGGTTGGTAAGACTAAAGATATTCTGGTTACTGGAATCTCAAAAAAGGACCCTGGACAACTTCAAGGTCGCACTGAAAATAATCGCGTCGTAAACTTCACCTCAGGCAACCACGAACTGATAGGTAACTTTGTACCGGTATTGATCACTAGGGCCCTGAAAAATTCCTTGGCTGGAGAAATATCATGAAGCCTCGATCAGCAGTTCATTCGATAGTTCTAGAGCCAAACGATACAAAAAAATTAGCCTCACTTTGTGGTAAGTTTGACGAGCATCTGCATCAAATAGAGAAAAGGCTAAATATTGAAATTCATAATCGTGGTAATATTTTTTCATTTTATGGTGACAGTAATATGGCGCTTGAAGCCGAAAAAGTCCTTACTGCTCTCTATAAAAATTTCACGTTTAATGACAGTAATTTAACTGCAGATCAAATCCATTTAACTATTGGACAGATAAACAATGGGCTATATATGAATGAATCAAAAAAAGTTAATAATATACCTGTTAAAATGAAGGATGGTATGCAAAATCGTTCGATAATAAAGACAAAAACCGGAGTAATAAAAACTCTTGGAGCCAATCAGCAAAGTTATATTGAGGCAATTCAGAATCATGCTATAAATTTTGGGGAAGGCCCTGCTGGGACTGGCAAGACATATCTTGCTGTAGCATGTGCAGTAGAATCCTTGTTGCAAGATAGAGTGGAAAGAATTTTATTAGTACGACCTGCTGTAGAGGCTGGCGAAAAACTAGGTTTTCTGCCCGGAGATATCAGTCAAAAGGTGGATCCTTATTTGCGACCGTTATACGATGCTTTATTTGAAATGCTTGGTATGGGGGCAGTCGAGAAACTGATAGAACGCAATGTCATTGAAGTTGCTCCGCTTGCTTTTATGCGTGGAAGAACCTTAAAAAACTCATATATCATCCTAGATGAAAGCCAAAATACTACACGTGAGCAAATGAAAATGTTTTTAACTAGAATAGGTTTTAATTCGACAGCAGTTATCACTGGCGATACCTCTCAAATTGATTTGCCAAATAGGAGTCAATCAGGTCTACTTCATGCTTATGACGTTCTTAAAGATATTGAAGGTATAAGCTTCTCAAGATTTGTATCTAAAGATACAATCAGACATCCACTAGTAATTAAGATTGTTGATGCGTATGAAACGAACGAAAGAAATTCTTTATAGTGAATAAAGTTGATTTAATTCTATTATGAAAGTTAATGTCGACATAGAAGATGTCTCAAGTTCTGATAGCGTGCCAGATAAGATATCTTTTCATAGATGGGTATCAGCTAGCCTATTGAATCGTAAAGATACAGCAGAAATTGCTATTCGGGTGATTGATGAGAATGAAAGCGCACAATTAAACTATAGATTTCGCAAAAAAAATAATCCAACAAATGTGCTGTCTTTTCCAGCAGAATTTCCAAAATCCTTGAATTTTCCCCTTATTGGAGACCTCGCAATTTGTGCTCAGGTTGTTGTTCGTGAGGCAGCTGAACAAAACAAAGAGCTCGATGCTCACTGGGCCCACGTAGTAGTTCATGGTAGTCTTCATCTTATTGGTTTTAATCATGAAAATGACCTAGATGCTAAAGAAATGGAAGAATTAGAAATAAAAATTTTAAATGATTTATGTTTTCGGTCCCCTTACTAATAAATACTAGAGATATCAATAACTAATGACAGATGATGAAAGAAATTATATGCAAGGAAAAAACTGGCTTGGAAAGTTTGCTGGTATTTTCTCATCAACCCCTAAATCTAAGGAAGACTTCACGGATTTGCTAGCCTCAGCACGGGCAAATGACATAATTGATAGTGATGCGCTAGAAATGATTGAAGGTGCTTTGAATGTTTGTGATAAACAAGTAAGAGAGATTATGATACCACGTTCACAGATGGCAATCATTCCACAGCATCATAATTTAAGTGATATCCTAGAGTTTGTTATAGAAAATTGCCATTCTCGGTATCCTGTACTTGATGAGGCTGCCGATAATATTACCGGAATTCTCTTAGCAAAAGAGTTACTACCGCTTATTCTTGAAGGTCAAGAGACATTTGATATAAAGACTATAATCCGTCCTGCTGCAATTGTTCCTGAAAGCAAACGCCTAAATATTCTATTAAAGGAATTTAGAGAGCAAAGATATCATATGGCGATTGTTGTCGATGAATATGGCGGTATTGCAGGCCTAATAACAATAGAAGATATACTGGAAGAAATTGTAGGAGAAATTCAGGATGAAACAGACGATGCTGAAAAGGAAATGATAACCGCCTCAAGTGAGGATCATTATTCTGTGAACGCTTTAACAGCTATTGAGGATTTCAACGAATACTTTTCTGTAAAAATTAGTGACGAAGAATTTGATACAATTGGAGGAGTAATTGTAAATGGATTTGGTCGGATGCCGAAGAAAGGTGAATCAATTAATATAGAAAATTTTATATTTAAAATTTCTGAAGCTAACAGTCGACAAGTTAAGTTATTAGAAATGCAAATCATATCTAAGTAAGCTGCATCGATACTTGTGAAATATTTTTCTAAAAAATCTAACATAAAAAATACTATCTTCTTGATGATATTAGGTTCTTTGTTGCCGTTATCCATGGCGCCATTTAATTACTGGATTTTAGGTATTATATCTGTTGGTGGATTCTCATTTTTAATTTTAAAAAATTCGGCAGAGGAGCTCTCATTTAAACTAATATTTTTTCGAAGTTTTAGTTACGCGGTTGGGCTTTATGCGGTTGGAGTATCTTGGATTTTTGTTAGCATCCATCGCTATGGACAAGCAAGCATCGAGCTGTCTACTATACTGGTGGTTTTGTTTATCATTTTTTTATCTATCTTATTCGCTCTTCCATTTACCGTGATTTCAAAATTAAATCACCTACAAGTTCCAAGCAAGAGTATTTATAAAATTTATTGTTCAGCATTTTTTTTTCTATTTATATTCCCTAGTTTATGGGTAATTGGAGAATGGTTTCGTGGTTGGGTTTTCTCTGGTTTTCCTTGGTTATTTATTGGTTATCCACATAGTGACACATGGTTATCAGGATGGGCTCCTGTAACTGGCGTATTAGGAATAAGCTGGATTATTGCTTTTTGTGGCACATTACTCGGTTTTTTTTTACAGCTTAAAACTAATATTATAATTAAGGACAGGCCGGCTAGATTTATTTTTATAATAACAACAGGGTCATTTTTATTGGCAACATTTTTTTGGGTTGGTGGGTTATATTTACAAAAAATTAATTGGACAAAACCTTTAAATAAAACAATTTCAATAGGTTTATTGCAGCCAGCGATTTCACTATGGAGGACATGGGACCCAAAAGAATTAAATAATATACTTTTTCAGTTCCGACAAGACTCAAAACTTTTACTAGATAACGATCTAGTAGTTTGGCCAGAAGCAGCAATACCGATATTTCGAAATAAGGTATCAGATTATCTAGATTCTATAACAGAAGATGCAGTAAAATCGGATACCGCAATAATTGTTGGTGTCCCAACTATATACCAAACTCAGCCGCAGTCTGATGAAATAGACGAATCTAATTACTTCAACTCTGCTCTAGCTCTAGGTAAAGGCTTGGGCATCTATCATAAGCAGCATTTGGTTCCTTTTGGTGAATATGTACCCTTTGAAAAATGGTTAAGAGGGGGCATAAGATTCTTTGATTTACCAATGTCTGCATTTAGTCCGGGTCCGAATAATCAAATAAATATTACCATAAAAAATAATATAACCATCGGCACTTCGATTTGCTATGAAGTAGCTTTTTCAGAGTTAGTGAGAAAATCTGCAAACGATTCTAACATTCTGCTGACGATGAGTAATGACAGCTGGTTTGGAAAAACTATTGGCCCAAAACAGCATTTTCAAATAGCTCGTATGCGAGCAATAGAAAATAAAAAAGCTCTAATTCGTGCAACAAACGATGGTATTAGTGCATTGATAGACTCTAATGGTAGAGTTCAATTTACCATCCCGTCGTTTAATCGAGGTATTTTGGAAGGGACTCTGAATGCTAGAAGTGGCTCGACACCTTTTGGGAGAAGTGGATCTTATCCAATTATTATTTTTTCCCTCGTATGGATATTAATAGGGCTTTGTTTAAAGCCCGCTATAAAAGTATCGCATTAAATACCCTTATAAATAATAATAAGAACAACTATAGTTAATTAAAATCTATCTGGGTCTGTTGGCTAGTTTAGCCTATAATCAAAAAATCCTTAAATATAACAAATCTCAATATGGTCAAAAAATAATGCAAGAAGAATATTCACCCAGAGAAATTGAAAGTAATGCTCAAATTAATTGGGCAGAGAAAAAGACTTTTGAGGTAAGAGAAGATCCAAGTAAAGAAAAATACTATTGTCTTGCAATGTTCCCCTACCCCAGCGGTAAACTCCATATGGGTCATGTACGAAATTATACTATTGCTGACGTAATATCTCGTTACCAAAGGATGCTAGGTAAAAATGTTTTACAACCTATGGGCTGGGACTCATTTGGTCTTCCTGCAGAGAATGCAGCTATTAAAAATAATAGTGCGCCAGCTGAATGGACATATAAAAATATTGAGTATATGAAAACCCAGCTTAAAAAACTGGGGTTTGGCTACGACTGGTCACGGGAAATAACGACTTGTGATCCAAACTATTACAAATGGGAGCAGTGGTTTTTTACTCAACTTTATAAAAAAGGCTTAGTTTATAAGAAAACTGCCACTGTCAATTGGTGCCCAAAAGATGAAACTGTACTAGCAAACGAACAAGTTATCGATGGCCGCAGTTGGCGCAGTGGTGCAATAGTGCAAAGAAAAGATATACCTCAATGGTTTATCAAGATTACTTCATACGCGGAAGAGCTGCTTGATGGTTTAGACGATCTTAAAGAATGGCCTGCTCAAGTTCGGTTAATGCAAAAGAATTGGATTGGAAAAAGTCAAGGCGCTCAAATTAAATTTAAGCTCAAAAACTCTGTCGGTGATATAGACCACTTGACTGCTTTTACAACACGTCCAGATACTTTAATGGGGGCAACTTATATATGTCTTGCAGCAGATCATCCAATAGCTAAGATGCTATCAAAAAATAGCTCGGCTTTAGAAATTTTTATTGAGGATTGTAAAGATCAACCAGTTTCTGAAGCTGGTTTGGCAAAAATTTCAAAAAAAGGAGTTTGTATAGGCATAACCGCCATCCATCCAATAACTGGCGACGAGCTACCGATATGGGTCGCAAACTATGTTATTTCGGGGTATGGAACTGGAGCAATAATGGCAGTTCCTGCCCATGATGAGCGTGATTTCCAGTTTGCTAACGACTATCAACTCCCGATAAAACAAGTTTTTAATCATATAAAATCACCAAAAATAAAGAAGAATTCTGAAGAATCAAAGTCAACTGATAGGGATCAATCATTTGAATTTGACAAAAATAAATGGAAGAAATGGTATGCATCCAAGTCGTCATTTGATGTCATTTCTATAAATTCTGCAGAATTTAATGGCTTAAGTCCTGAAAGAGCTTTCATTGCTATTTCAAGGAAACTTGAACAACTAGGGCTTGGAGAGATAAAAACACAATATAGACTTCGCGATTGGGGTGTTTCTCGTCAGAGATATTGGGGCTCCCCAATTCCAATGTTTAATTTAGCAGATGGAGGGGAAATTCCTGTTCCGATGGATCGTCTTCCAGTATTGCTTCCAGAAGATGTAATTATGGATGGAATAAAATCTCCTATTAAATCAGATTTAGATTGGAAAAAAACTGTACTAGATGATCAACAAGTTGAGCATGAAACAGATACTTTCGACACATTTATGCAGTCTAGCTGGTACTATGCAAGATATACTTGTCCAGATTATGAAAAAGGAATGATCGATAGTGTTGCCGCTAATTATTGGCTTCCGGTTGACCAGTATGTCGGTGGTATTGAGCACGCTATATTGCATCTTCTTTATGCGCGTTTTTTCCATAAATTAATGCGAGATGAGGGCTTGGTATCTTCAGACGAACCATTTATCAAGCTTCTTTGCCAAGGCATGGTATTAAAAGATGGTGTAAAAATGTCTAAGTCAAAAGGTAATACAATCGATCCACAAGAACTTATAGATCAGTATGGTGCAGATACAGTAAGGTTATTTACAATGTTTGCTGCACCTCCAGAGCAATCATTAGAATGGAATGATAGCGCAGTAGATGGTGCTTACCGCTTCCTTCGCAAGCTCTGGAAGGGGGTTAGAGCGCATGTTTTAGCAGATGATAATGGGTTGTCTATTCCTGATGATTTAAATCAAGCACAGCAAGATCTGAGGTATAAAACACACGCTACCATTCTCAAGGTTAGTAATGATTTTGATAATCGACAAACGTTTAATACTGCGATTGCTGCTATAATGGAATTGCTTAATGATGTAATTAAGATTCCTGATGATTTTTCGAAGGGCAAGCTAGCCGTTGAAAGAGAAGCGCTAGAGGTAATTATAATGCTTTTATCTCCAATCTCTCCACACATATGTGATCATCTCTGGAACATGCTTGGCAACAAAGATTTGCTTATTAATGAAAAATGGCCAGTTCCAGATCAATCAATATTAACAAAAAAAGTATTAAAAATTGTTGTTCAGGTGAATGGCAAATTGCGGGCTCAGATTGAAGTACCTAATGAATCGACAAAAGAGCTTATAGAGAAAATGTCTAGAGAACATGAAAATGTAAAACGTTTTACTGATGGGCTTACTATCAGGAAAATAATATTAGTGCCCAATAAATTAGTAAATATTGTTGCCAGTTAAATTTCATTTGCTAACGTAATAGTAGGTTTTAGACAAGCAAGGCAGGGGAACAAAAATGAGAAAATTAATGTCTGTAACTATGGTTGGCTTCCTTGTATTTTCAATATTGCAGGGCTGTGGCTGGCATCTTAGGGGTACGGCAAACGCAGAGGTTCTTGATAATATTGGCAAAGTTTATGTTATAGGAGAGGAAGGTAGCCTGCTATATCTTTCAATTACTAAATCACTTAAATTCAGTAATGTTGAGATCGCAGATAATCCAGTGGAGGCTGCAGCTATCATAACTCTTATAAACCAAAGATCTGAAAGCCGAACAGCGACGGTTAGTTCTTCAGCAAGAGTTTCTGAACTTCAAATTACCGAATTAGTGGATATTATAATCACTTCCGGGAGTGGAGAAATATTGTTACCAAAAACAACTCTCACCAGAGAAAAATATTTTACTTATAACGAAGACAATGTCTCAACAAATAACGAAGAAAATAAAATGCTTAAACGTGAAATGACGAGGGCTTTAGCAAAAAATATAATCCGTCGTCTTAATGCTG
Organism: Porticoccus sp.; assembly: GCA_002685455.1. The sequence goes on from NYXF01000091.1 coordinate 11,676, forward strand.
TTGTCAAAATGATAAACCGAAATGAACCTGACAACTGAGCAGCTTAATAAACATCTTGATACTGGGAGTTTATCTGCAGTCTATATCATTAGCGGAGATGAACCGCTTTTAATTCAAGAGTCTTCGGTTGCTATCAGAAAACAAGCTAAATTAAATGGTTACGATGAAAGAAAAGTATTTCATGTAGATGGAAAATTTGATTGGGAAACTATTCTCTTAGAGACAGATAACATATCTCTGTTCTCAAAGAAAAAATTTGTAGAAATTCGTTTAATTTCAGGAAAACCTGGAGAGAAAGGGTCTAGAGTTATTCAAGAATACCTAAGTAAGACATCTAAAGAAACTATTACATTATTCATTGCTCCAAAATTGGAACGATCAGCTACTAAAAGTAAGTGGTTCACTTCGATTTGCAATGCGGGAAAATGTATTAAAATTTGGCCAATTCAATCAAGCCAATTTCCTCAATGGATGAGTAGCAAACTGAATAGATTTAATATCAAAGTCAGTAATGAAGCTTTAGAAATTTTAGTGCATAAAGTTGAGGGGAACCTACTTGCGGCTACCCAAGAGATAGAAAAACTTAAACTGCTAGCCCCAAAAGCTGAAATATCTGGTGAGGTAATGTCATCTTTGGTAACTGATAATGCTAAATTTAATGTATTTATTCTGCTAGATAATATTATGGAAGGTAATCCAAAGAAAGCTTGTCGTATTCTCCAAAGATTGAAAGATGAGGGTATTGATGTAACTATAATTCTATGGGCTATAATTAGAGACCTGAGGGTGCTAATTAAAGCAACCGAAGCGACTATTAAAAAGGAAAGTGTTGATTCCTATCTTCAAAGAGTTGGTGTCTGGGACAAGAGGAAACCTCTCTTCAAAAAAACTATGAACCGTGTCTCAATAGGCCAACTAGGGCAAATGTTGAGGCTAGCAGGGGCAATAGATCAGTCGATAAAGGGTCTAAGGAAAGGGTCGCCATGGAACGATTTGACAACTCTCGTATTAACTTTTTGTGGTGTTAGGCCATTAAGTTCAAAAAGCTTCAAACTATTTCTGCAAAATGCTTAAGTTTTATTTTAGGTAATCATGATATTCGACTACTATGTACTTTGATCTTATCTACTTTTAGCCAAAATTTTGTTTAATGCTGAAAGTCGCTCTATTGTTCCAACATCACACCAAATTTCATCGCAAACCGAGCCCGTTACACTATCCAAAGTGATCGCTTTGACCAAAAGATCGGTTAATGGAAATTTTTTTTCATTCAACTTAAAGATATTGAAAATTTCTGGACTCAAAATTGAAATTCCACTGAAAGTATAAGTAGGATTTTTTATTCTAGGAAGACGAATTTTATTTTTTGAGCTTAAAGTAAAATCTCCCAATTTATTATGAGATGGGTTCGGAACTAATATTAGGTGGGCATAAATTCCTGGCGTTAATGGCTTTTTTAATAAATTATTTAACGAAAAATTAGACCAAATATCACTATTAATTAATAAAAATGGGGCATTACCCAATAATGGTAGAGCTTTTTTAACTCCACCGCCTGTGTCTAATAATTCGGGCTCTCTTGACCATTCGATATTTACTCCAAAAGAAGACCCATTACCAAAATATGACTCTATTTTATCACCCAACCAACTTGTATTTATGACTATTTCTTTTACCCCAATTGAAGCTAAGTTTTCAATGTGGTACTGAAGTAACGGTTTGTCTGCAACCTTTACAAGTGGTTTTGGGGTGCTTGCTGTCAAAGGATCAAGTCTTTTACCACGACCAGCTGCGAGAATCATTGCTTTCATTTTGAACGCTCTTTATGATTATTTTTCTCAAGCTCACCTGCTGTATCCCAGGGCTTATACCAATCCTGCTTTGAGGCTTCTGGGATTACCCTGCGTTCAAACCATTCAAAAAAATCTGATAGCTTTGGATATGGCCTTAGTTGTTGCATTACATACCGAATTACTAGAGGTAAATCATTTAAGTAGTTATGTTTGCCATCCCTCAAATGAAGCCTGGAGAAAATACCAAGCACTTTAATATGTCGTTGTAGACCCATCAAGTCTAGCCAACTAATAATTTTTTCATCAGAGACCTCGGTTGCTAGACCCGAATTTATTGCATTTCGGTAATAATCTAATGACCTTTTTAACACCCAGTCTTCTGGAAGTTTTATATAACAGTCTCTATAGAGAGAAATTAAATCATATGTCAAAGGTCCTATGACTGAATCCTGGAAATCTATTACACCAATAGAGTTATCCTGTAGCTTCATTAAATTACGTGAGTGGAAATCCCGATGAACGACAACGTGCGGTTGCTGTATAGCGCTTTCTATTATGACTGAAAAAGCTTCATTAAGAATTTGATTCTCTTTACTGGATAAATCAATCTTAATTAATTTCCTCAAGAACCAGTCACTAAATAAATTCATTTCATATAACAATAATTTTCGGTCATACATTGGAAAAATAGATTTATTTTTTGGTATTCTTTGGATCTTTAGTAATTCTATTTCAGCGGCGGCATAGAATTTCCTTGCACTTTTTCCTACAAAATAAGCTGCCAACAACTCGTCCCCAAAATCCTCTACTATCAGAAACCCTGCGGTATAATCGACTGCATATACTGTTGGAACCCGTAAATGGTTTTCTCTTAGATGCTTAGATAACCTCACAAAAGCGGTATTATCCTCAATAGATGGAGGAGATAAAACAGCTATTAGAGTGGGTTTTGAATTGACCCTAAAGTATTGCCTTGATCCTGCATCACTAGTTATCTGATTAAGAAGTATCGGCTCAGAAATCTCTACATGACTGGGCAAATGACCTAGAATCCAAATTTTTAAAAGGTTTAAATCTGTCATAATTTTAATTTAACAAAAAAAAGGCTATAGATTCTACCTCAAACCCTCGCATGATGCTCCAGAATGAGTAAAATGTAATATTAGTTAATATTATGTAAAAAATTTTGACAAAAAACGGATCAACATAATGCAAATAACCAAAGCGTACACTTATAAAAGGGCCTTCAGCCTATTACGTTTTTTGTATTTGCATATAGGATTGACTTTTTTTTCTATTTTGTTTTCACAAATATCCTTTGCGGAGGCAACTGGTACATATCTCCAATGGGAATGTACCACAGGTGAGAACGACAAATGGATTTGTGCACAGAGATCTGTGTTAGGAAAAGAATATCCGAGACCTAATAAAATTGAAACATTCGGAATTGTACAAGAAGAAAATATTGAAAACGAGGTCGTACCCCAGGTCAAGAAGGCTAGTAATCTTGACTGGATTGATGAAAAAGATCTGTCTGATGAACAACTAGCTTTAAGGTCATCAGGTTGTTGTGGAGCCTATATTGAGCCAGAGCGAAATTATCCAGATTCAAATCTTAAACCTGAGGATGCACCATTAAGAGTTGCATCTAAGTCTACAGAGTTAATTCAAGACAATGTTGCTTATCTTAAAGGGGATGTAAATATTACTCAGGGCTATCGTCAATCGCGCAGTGACACCGCAACTGTTGATCAAATTAATAGGACTGTAGACTTAGAAGGTGATATAGAACTCAGGGAACCAGGTGTCTTGCTTCGTGGTGATGCGGCATATATGAATATGGATTCCTTGGATGTTGAAATTAATAATGCTACGTATTTATTGCATGAATCTGGCGCTCGAGGCACAGCACAGAATCTTCAGAGACCGGGTGGTGATATTTTTTATATCGATGACGGTGGTTATACTACTTGCCAGCCTGGAAATAATGCATGGCGTTTAGTCAGCTCAAAACTTGATGTAAACCCTGGAACAGGCATTGCTGTAGGAAGACATGTTCGTTTAGAAATCAAAGATGTTCCAGTTTTGTATGTACCATGGGTAAGATTTTCAATAGATGATAGAAGAACTAGCGGACTTTTATTTCCTAGCTGGGAAAATACTGAGGATAATGGCTTGGATTTCTCTCAGCCAATATATCTAAATTTGGCTCCAAACTACGATGCTACTTTTACACCTCGCTATGTCGAGGAGCGGGGGGAAATGGCTGAACTAGAAATTCGTCATCTTTCTAAAATTTCACAAACAATATTTAGTGGAGCTTTTCTTTCTAGTGATGACGGTGGAGGAGACGATGATAACATTAATATCTCAACAGGAAAAAACCCCCAGGAGGGAGAAGATAGATGGGTTGCTGACATACAACATAGTTCGACCATCAAAGGCTGGAATTCTAATTTAAATTACACTAGGGCAAGCGATGAAGACTATTTTCAGGATCTAGATACTACAACACTCGAAGTAATAAGCAAATCCTATCTTGAGCAAAGGGGTTCCATAGCTAAAAGTATAGCTAATTGGAATTTTCTCGTTGAAGGTTCAGGATTCCAAACACTAATTAAGGATGGAGAAGATCAATACGAGCTTCTTCCAAGAATTCAAATAGATGGTAATTTTACTATTGGAAATTTTGATTTCACCTTAAACAATCAATATAGTGATTATGATCATAATCTTGCTTCTAAGGCAACTGGTCGTAGACTAAAGCTCGACTACGCTGCTAGCTGGGACAATACATGGGAATGGGGTTATTTTCGTCCAACACTGAAATTAAAACATAGGACATATGATCTAGA
>NYXF01000030.1 GCA_002685455.1 Porticoccus sp.
AATATTCCACCATCATTAATTAGTGATCCTCAGAAATGTCAAACATTTAATATTATAGGGAATTATAAGGATAAAATATCTTCAAATGCTTCTTATTTTGATATTGAAAGGAATAATGGTGGATCGTTAGGTGTTTGGACCTATAATGATGATAGAACTATTAATGGTTCTAAATTTTTTGATAATATTTATCCGTCTAAAAAAATAAATGAAACTCATTCTACGCCCATTTTAAAATCCACTTGCTCAGATTGTCCATTAATATAATAACAATTTTCATTTATCTCTATTCCATATTTTAAGCACCATTCTTTAGCTATTTTAATCTGATCATTAGTTGGTGTATTTATAGTTTGATTTGAGTGGATTATATCGATACCTTTATTAATTTGATCGATTTGTATATTTATATATTGTGAAATAAATTCTTGAATTTTTAGATAAAAATTACTATCTATTTTTGTGGATAATATTTTGGTTTCATAATTTCTAAATAATTCATTAATGATATCTTTATTATATCCTTTATAACCAATACATACCAGATATTTTTCTGAATTAGATAATCGGCTACATTTGGGTTTATGAATATAAACCTTATCAAACGAAATTGTTAGAAGATAAATAAGCTGAATCGTATTTTTTAAAAATGAATCAAAGATTTTACAAATAAAATCTCCACCTTTTTTTAAAACATTTAATGCTAAAAAAATCTCACTATAAATCAATGGTACAGAATTGTATTCTTGTTTATTGTAATCTTCTGAGTAATCAAATCCTCCATCACCTGTAACTAAATTAATAGTCCCCCTACCAATATATTTTATATATGATAATATATTATCAATATCAACTAAATTTCCGTCCCCCTTGATTCCATAATAAAAATCTATCTTTTTGTTATTACTTAATTTTAAATTCCATTTAGGGACAGATACATCATCGTTTTTAAGTGTGTTTGCATAGATCTTAATAATATGTTTATTCTCCAATATCTCTTGAATAAATCCACCAGGTGCCTCAGCCATACACAAAACAAAAGTGTTATCCAATGGTATACTGTAATCTTTTACTATTTCTTTTAATTTAAAATAAGAACGACTTATTGGTATAATACTACTAATATTTTTCCTTCGGTTAGGCGAAGTATAAATAAATTCATAATCATGAATTTTTTTTTTAATTTTATTCCAATCTTTTGATATATCATCAATTTTATTTTTATTTTCCGATAATAGATCTAAATATTTAATATCATTTTTAGCTTCAATCAAATTACTCTTTGTATACTTTAAAAGGAATTTCATAATAGTACTTGTATAATTATTTTTAAATATTAGTACTTTTGAAAGATAAACCAATTATTTAATGAACTTAATAATTTTAATTTTTCATTCTCTTTATTATTAATCTCCAATGCTTTATAATATGGACCTTTAATTAAGGAATTTTGTCTACTTTTTTTTATTAATGGATCTTTTTCAGATAACTTATCTAAATTATCAATAATTTCTTCAAAACTACCCATTCCATCACCAGTAAGATATTTTTCATTATCAAATATACCCCGATTAATTCCTTTTAATTGTGGCTTAACGGGTCTGAAACGATATTCTTCCATTATATTCTTAAACATATCAAAATTAACCAAGTATTCCGGTATCTCCATACCGATACTACTCATATAAACATTGATCACTTGTCCAAACAATTGTTCTATATTATCTTTATTATAAGTAAAATCATCAATATCATAATTTTTCTCAATTGAATATACCTTGTTTTTAAATTCATCAAACATTTCAACTTTTCCATCTTGTTTTAGTAAGTTAAATACTTTCATACCATCATAACAAGTTCCAATAAAATATCCTCCCTTTTCACAATTATCACTTAAGTTTTTAATATATCCTCTGAGAGTTATTTCATTTTTAAAGTAATAGTGAACACTAAACTGACTACTAATTATATTAAATTTTCTTTTAGCGAATCCTCTATATTTCTTTTCAATTCCTTCATATTTTTTAGGAATATTCTTCTTTTTATCATAGATAATATCAATTAAGTGTCTATTTCTATCAATAATTTCATCATTACCTTTAAATCCGGCACCATTTTCAATAGATTCAGAAGTATCGTATTGCATAAATAGGGCCCTTGGTTTTTTTGAAACCTCCATTTGATAAATATATGTCGCTTTTCTAATATCAGGAGAGATATCCAAAGCAAAGATAAAGTCTATTGGATTTTTAGAGAATAAATATTTTTTTATATCTCCTCCACGACCAATTGATGTATCCATAATTGAGATTGATCGCGAACCAATTGAACAGATTGAAGCTATTAATTTACTCTTAATATAATTATGAAGTTTTCTTAATGGTTCATCTATCTTTGTTTCTTCATCCGAACCAACATAATAACTATGTTCTTCTAGCTGTTTCTTAAATTCAATTTCTTCCAGATTTTCTTGACCTGTAATCATATTTTCAGTCACAGGATCTATAATCGTATTCCAAATATTATTTGCGGCTATAAAGAATTGTGGTCTTGTTTTATCACTGCGGACTCGCAATGGTATCCAATTCATCTCTTTACTATCTGGATTATATCTCATTTCAACAAAAGATTCATTTAATATCTCGGATCCATCTTTTTCGCATATTAATTTTCCATTCTTTAAGGGAATATTACATGTATAAAGAGATTTATTATCTTTTTCAGGATTAAATAATATTTCTTTTAATGAATTAACATCATTTCCTTGTAAAATATCCAATGTAAAATCATAATCTATATCTTTCTTAATACTGTATCCAACATATAGCTGAACTTGTTTACATATTACTGATTTACCCCGAACTCTGGTTGATATTATCTTATCTCTTAGTACTTTATTTATTTCTTCTTTAACAAAACGAACTCTAAAATCAATTGTATTTTCTTCAGGTGGTTTCCATTTATAATTAATAGACCATTCTCCACCTATAAAATTGTTAGGGGATCCTTCTTCCATGGCCCTGACTGGCATAAACATAGGCATGTATATTAGACCATCAATATTATATTCATATCCTCTCTTTTTAGATAAGTCTAAAATCTTATTACTTTGTTTAAAGATACCACTAATATTTGAATATTTCTCTGGATTTTTTTTACTTTTCTGTAGTTTTTTGGGGCCTTCCAAGTAATTTTTAAAACCTATTCTCATAGATGATTCTGAAGTATCAATGTCAGCCATCTTCTGAAAATCTTGAATAATATTATAACGAGAAATATCATCTATTTTATGAGTAAGCCACGGGTAAGTAAACGCATGAGATGGATATTTGGATTGTCCATCTGCGCAATAGTATACATCAAATATCATAAATAATTCAATATCTTCATTATTAATATTTTTAGTAATATATTCGCCATCAAATAACCACGTTCCAGGAACACCTTTAAAGATAATATTGGTACCAATGATTTCCATTTTTTGAGTAATAAGGTATCCGTATCTATCACTTCCAATAAATAATTGAGCTCGGATACCGTCGGCTTTTTCGGTCACAACATAACCTTCTAAAATAGAGTGTTTATTTTTAATATTTATATCATTTAAACTCATTGAAACAGGATTCGGTCCAATAAACCGGGTAGTTTCTGTCTCCAAACGATTTAATTCATTTGTCAGTCGTGTTAAATTTTTCTTTTTTTCTGGTATAGGATTCCCTTTATCTTTCTTAATTTCATTTTGTAGACGAGTTAATTCATTCTTCTTTTTATTAATAAATGAAGAGTCTTTTTGTTCGGTAAGTGAACGATATTCTTTAATTATCTTATGTTTTTTTGACTGTGAAATTACAAGATTAGAATCTTCTTTTAATTTAATAATTTCTCTAATTACTTTTTTAAATTCATCAATTAATCCTAATGTTACATCATTTAAATTTTCAGGTTTTTTATTTTTTATTTTATGTTCTTGTACTTTTTCTTGTATTTTAATATCTTCATCAAATTCACCAGCCTCTTTTAATTGTTCGAAGGTAACTAATGGAAAAGGATCATCAAATACATATTCTTCTGGTATCCATTTTTTATCATCCTTCATTGTTATTTCGGGTCCTTCATTAACTTTTAATTCCGATTTATTAGAAGAATATTTTCTCGCTTTATCTGGTCCCCATGATACTGATTTTGTAAACTTTGATATTTTTACAAGATGATTTGACGGTACAAATATCATATTATTAAAATTGTCATCAATTTCTTCTATTTCTTCAATCTCTTTTTTTGTAAATTCTGGAAAAATTGAATATTGAATATAATCTGTATTTTTGGGGGCATTGTTATATGAGGCCGTATAATTTTCAGTTTCAGAGATATATAATATTTTTTTGTCATACGTTAATATAGCCTCAAACAACCATTCCTGATTACTTTCTTCCCAATATTCATATTTTATATCTTCAAATGACCAATCGGGTCTAACAGTTTTTTTATCTGTGTTATATAGTATTTCATCAACAAATTCACCACTGTTAATTCCAGGAGGAATATCTTTATATAAATCATCTTCGGGAGCAATCATATCATTGTGGACAAAATCAGAATCATTATTATCACCGTCATATTTAAGTAATTCTGGATATTTACCCTCATAAGGATTTTGTTTATCTGTAATCAAATATAATTTATCGCGAAATTGATCAATAGGAAATGAATCATTCATTTTATTCGAACCAATATATTCAATTTCTAATTCAAATGTCTCATTATTTTTTAAGATACCTGACTCTAAGAATGTCTTAAAATTTTCCCAGTGATTTGTAGACTTAAGTGATGTTAAATCAATCCGAAATAAATTATCAGGAGTAATAAAACTATATCTTTTCTTATATCGAAATGCTTTTAGTTGATTTTTCCAATCAATCATTAAAATTTGTACTTTCTCATCTGTTATTTCAAGCTCCTCCTCTTCTTTTATATTGATTCTAAAATTATAATCATAATCTATAATAGGCCAATAATCAACAGATGGACCTGATTGATTTTTATATACTTTTTTTTTCATAAAACTTATATTTGAAATATCATCTAATGAATCTGTTTTACAATATTTTTTGATATTTTCAATTCCATAAATTGTACACCTAACATTTTCAAAATTTTTTCCAGTAATATCTAATGTGGTTGATTCTGAAATAGAATTATATTTTTGTCTTACATCCTTCAAAATCCTTATAAATTCATTACGATTTAAAGGATAATTTTTAGGATGTGATCCATAAACAAATTCAAGTTCACAGTTATTATTCTTGATAGCCTCTTTCATATAGTTAAATAAACGATTATAATTGGCTGTTTTATTTTTAAATAAATCTTTATCAAAATCAGATGATTCCATATTGTATATTATATATAACTATTATTATTGTTAGTTTTAAATCAAATTTAACATTTGACTATTGATCTTATCATATAAATCTTTTTTTTTTATCTTAGCGTCTATTACAATATTATTTTGAGTAGCTATATCTTTCAATTCATTTATTTTATATTTACTAATCGGACCTAAATAAGTTTGATAGACATTCTTTATTTTAATATCTTCATTCAAGATACACGTATCGGTATTTTCAGATAGAGCCCCCTTAAAATGAATTGGTAGAGTATTTAGTATATAAAAATTTTTATCATAACATAGATATCCATCAGTATAATCTTTCATAGATGTGCGAAAGATGGTGTTAGTATTCATATCTACAATTTTAAAATGTGTTTTGTAATAATCATTAAAAAAATAAATACAAGATAGTAAATTTAATTTTTTATCTTTTGAACAACTTAAAATATTATGTTGAAGTTTATTACCCTTAATATGTTTCGTATTATATTTATATTTTTCACATAGGTTTTCTTCATCAATCTGACTTAAAATTTCAGAAATTCTTTTATGAAAAGCCATAGATTTATCTGCTTCAGGAGTATTAGATAATATAAGATCAAAATTATCTAATAAACAAAATAGAAAGTTACAATATTTATTAATCTTCTCTTTTTTATCATGATTTTCAATATAAGAAGTAGATTTTATTTTAGATGTGAAATCGCAATCTTTATTAGTATTATTAAGTAGGCAAACAAGGTTGTCCATTTATATAAACTACACAAACTAGCTTTAAACTATTTTATACAGTTCAACATTTCAATTTGCAAACTATCAAGTTTTATTTTGTCATATACTTGTTTTTC